>NZ_JALNTH010000126.1:0-425 GCF_023161935.1 Pseudoalteromonas sp. 2CM28B | reverse complement strand
AGTCGTTAATAGAAAGTTTAACTAGCCACCAGATCTTACTTCATAAGTAATTCCACCATAAGTAGATCCAGTTGTTGTTTTATTTTCAACTTCCCAATAATAAGTGCCTGCATTAAAGATAGAAGTGGAAACTGCTACGCTATATCCGCCAGCAACTCTATCTCCATTGCTATCAACCAAAGTCACTTTGAAATCATGTCCGTCATAGTTTCTTAAAATTGCAAAACCGTATCTACGGCAATTACCACCATCATAAGTAAAGCTTGCAATAGTTCGAGTCTGCTCCAATTTAAGACTAGTGTATCTAGTGTAAATTGTAGGGCTACAACGTTCATATTCACTGGTTGTTTGAATCGCCCCGTGTTTGCCAGAGACTCAATAACTTGAGAAACTGGAACTATGAAAAAATCAAATCGCTATACATC
>NZ_JALNTH010000026.1:0-115452 GCF_023161935.1 Pseudoalteromonas sp. 2CM28B | reverse complement strand
CTCAATCTGTACGAGTGCCCACACAGATGATTGCTTTATATTGTTAAAGAACGTTGCGATTAAAGCGTTAAACTTTATCTCGCTAGGGCTGCGCATCTTACGCTTTCCTATTTTTTTGTCAACACTTAATTTTGTTAAACTTGAAAGTTTTTAAAACTAAGTTTTACTCGACTCACTAAGTGGTTTGCTTGCCTCGCTTAGCGTTGACTGCTCTGCCGTCTCAGTGGGGTCGCATTATAGGGAGAACGGATTTTTACGCAAGCGTTTTTTGATAAAAACTATAAATAAAAGCTCTTTCGTGCATTTTTCACTCTAAAGAGCCAAAAGCAGTACAAAAAACAAACTAAACCTATACACAAAGGCCAGTTTGTTTTAAATATAGCGATGTATAAAACGCAAAAAGCACCTATAAGGTGCTTTTAAGTTAATTTATTAACTGCGCGTATTAATACAAAATACTATAAAGCTTTCTTCTGTATTTCGCTGCAAGTGCATCGCCATCTGGTAGAGAAGCGATAATTGCTAAAAAGCTTGCTTTAGCGTCATTAAAATTAAGATCCTTTTTAAGTACGCTGAACAGTGTTTCGAGTGCTTCTTCTTTTCGTCCTGCATCATTTAGCAATTGGCTTAGCTCTATTTTCAGGTCTAAGTCATTTGGGTACTTTTCTACTTGAGATTGCTTTTCTTTTATCTCTGGCGAGTCGGTAGCTTCTAGAGCCGCTTCGCATTTAGCTTTTATATTATGAAAATAAGCATCTCGCTCTTGGGCGTCAATGGTATCAATGAGTGCTTGCGCATCATCTAACTTGTGTATTTGAATGCATATATCGGCTAACACAAGCTTTATACGTGCGTTTGCACTGTCTATTTCATACGCTTGCTTTGCGTAATTAAATGCAGCATTTAGGTCTGACTTTAATAATGCTTGTTTTGCTTGTTCAAGAAGTAGGTCCTGTTGCGCTGGTAAATGCTTACTCAGGGCTTCGCGAATTTGCGCGTCTGTTTGTGCACCCGCTAATAAATCTACTGGAGCTGAATCTTTTAACAATACAAGTGTAGGTAATGTTTGCAAGCCAACCTGCTGCGCTAATTGCGAGGCGAGTGCTTGTTCTGCGTCACAATCAAGATTAGCCACTACAATATGGTCTTTATATTGCGTAGCTAAATTTTCTAATATACCGATTTGGCTAATACACTCAGGGCTTTGTGGGGAGTGGAAGTTAAGCAGCACCAACTTTTGTTGTGATGTTTCACCGAGTACTTGCTGAAGGTTTTGTGCGTTGATACTAACTATGTTGCTCATTGAATTAATTGCCATATTCATTTATTTAGGTTTTTATATGGAGACGAACATAATAAATACAAGTATTAAATACTTTCAAATAATGAGGGAAAACATGAAAATCACCTATCTAGCCGCAGCATTTATGATAGCAAGCCCACTTACTTACGCTAAGTCACTAAGCTTAGATTTAACTAAGAGTATGCCAGCTATTGAAAAGTTTTACCTCGACTTACACCAATCTCCAGAGCTTTCATATCACGAACAAGAAACTGGCAAAAAAATAGCATCGCAATTAACAAACCTTGGGTTTGACGTAACAGATAATGTGGGCGGCTACGGTGTGGTAGGGATTTATAAAAATGGCACCGGCCCTACAATAATGATTCGTACTGATACTGATGGCCTACCAATCACAGAGCAAACCGGTAAACCTTATGCATCTAAAGTACAAGTGACCAACGAGCATGGGAATAAAGTAGGTGTAATGCATGGCTGTGGCCACGATATACATATGAGCTCGTTTATTGGTACTGCTGAGCAACTTATTGCCCATAAAAATAAGTGGCAAGGAACGTTAATGATGGTTGCTCAACCTGCAGAAGAAGTTGGCGGTGGAGCAAAAGCCATGTTAAGTGAAGGCTTATTTAGTAAATATGCTAAACCTGATCATGTTATTGCGCTGCATGTTAGTGCCAGCGTGCCTGCGGGTAAGGTATCAATGAAAAATGAATACACCATGGCAAGTGTTGATTCAGTAGATATAACTATAAAAGGTAAAGGCGGACACGGCGCCTACCCACACACTACCGTAGACCCTGTAGTTATTGCGGCGCGTACGGTATTAGCATTACAAACAATCACAAGCCGCGAGCTTTCTCCACTTGAGCCTTCCGTTGTGACTGTGGGCTCTATTCATGGTGGCTCAAAGCATAATGTGATTTCCGATGAAGTAAAACTACAGCTTACGCTTAGAAGCTACAACCCAGAGGTACGGACGGCGCAAATAGCAGCAATAAAACGTATTACAGCGGGTATTGCTCAAAGTGCTGGCCTTACTGAGTCACACTACCCTGTTGTTCATGTTCATGAAGATGAATCTATTCCATCTACTTACAATAACCCTCAGCAAACTAATCTTGTTAGGAGTGCTATTGCTGATGCAATTGGCGAAACTAATGTACTTGAGACAAAAGCGGTTATGGCTGGTGAAGATTTTGGGCTGTACGGTAGAACTGATGAAAACGTTCCTATTACGTTATTTTGGTTAGGTGGAGTAAACCAGCAGCAATATATAAATGCGATGAAAAGTAACCAAACACTTCCCTCATTACACTCAAGTAAATTTGCGCCAGATTATAAAGTAGCATTACCGACCGGTATAAAAGCCATGAGTAACGCTGCAGTCGCGTTATTTAATAAAAAATAAGCCATATTTGAGAGCTCAGCGATTAAGTGGTTGCTGAGCTCTTTTTATAATTTGATTTTTTAAATGGTGCTTTTTTACCACCCTTAGCAAAGCGCTTTTTAGGCGGTGTTTTAGGCAGCTTTGAAAATACATGGCTATCACAACTAGCTGCTTGCTGTACAAAACCTTCAAGCTCCACCAGCAGTGGTTGTAAAAATTGTTGGTAGCTCATTGCTTGTTGAGCAATGTTGCCTAAACTCGCCTCCCATTTAGCGGTCAAATCGGGGCTAGCTAAACCCTCTGGTAAAACACTAATAAGTGCCAAGCCTGTTTGTGTAGCTTTAATTGATTTACCTTCGCGCTTTAAAAAACGACGCCTAAATAATAATTCAATAATGCCTGCGCGGGTTGCCTCTGTTCCTAGCCCATCGGTCTCTTTGAGTATTTTTTTAATTTGTGAGTCTTTTACATAACGACTAATGCCGGTCATGGCACTTAGCAATGTTGCATCAGTAAAATGAGACGGTGGCGTAGTGTGTTTTTCTACCACTTCACCTTTAGTGCAGTTAAGCGCCATGCCTTTTGTTAAATGAGGCAAGGTTGCTTCATCTTTTAGCTCGGCTTTGCCCATTAATACCTTAAACCCTAAGCTTACATCTTGCTTTGCATTGGCTTTAAATAAACCTCCCGCAATTGTTACCTCTACTTTAGTTTCGTTATAAATGTAATCGGGGTAAAACTGAATTAGGTAATGCCTGCTAATAAGTTGATATACTTTTGCTTCATCAGCCGCCAAAGTCGCTGTTTTTAGTTGTTTAGCGGTAGGTACAATTGCATGGTGTGCAGCCACTTTTGCATCGTTAAAACATTTGCTGCGTTTTTTAGCGTCTGCCCCATTCACAAACTCAGTATTTTGACCGCCATTAGCTGCAATTGCTTTTAAAATTGCAGGCGCATCTAAATGATGCTCTTTAGGCAAATAACGATTATCAGAACGAGGGTAAGTAATTAACTTATGACGCTCATAGAGCGTTTGGCAAATATCGAGTACTTGCTGAGCTGCCATACCAAATGCCTTAGCAGCATCTATTTGCAGTGCTGATAAATTATAAGGCAGCGGCGCGCTTTGTTTTTTTTGTTTTTGTTCAAGTGCTGTAACCTCGCCTGGTTGATTGGCTATTCGCGAGGCGACGTTTTCGGCTAATGCATTATTTAAAACGCGGCCCTCTTCATCTTGGTACGGCTCGCAGGCTTTGCTTGGTACCCATTTGGCCACAAAGCTTAGCTGCTCTGGGGTTATTAAATGCGCCAACACTTCATAAAATGGTTTTGACACAAAGTTAGCTATTTCGTTATCCCGGTTAACCACTAAACCTAAAATTGGAGTTTGTACGCGACCCACCGACAACACATTGCCAAAGCCTGCTTTTTGTCCCGCCAGCGTATAAGCACGCGTAAGGTTCATACCAAATAGCCAATCTGCACGTGAACGCGCAAGCGCCGATACACTAAGCGGAATAAATTCACGATTTGAACGCATAGTAGTAAGCGCTTTTTTTACCGCCGCTAAATTTAAATCACTTATAAGTAAACGTTGAATGCTTTGCTTTTTGGTTTTACTTATTTTGGCTTGCTCTATGACTTCATCAACCAACAATTGGCCTTCGCGATCGGGATCCCCCGCATGCACGAGTACTGATGCCTGCTTAATTAGCTTTTTTAAAATAGTTAATTGCTTACGCGTTTTCGTTTTTGCCTTGAGCTGCCATTGCTGTGGCACTATGGGAAGGTGTTCAAATTGCCACTTTTTAAAACGCGCATCATAATCATCAGGCTCAGCTTGCTCAAGTAAGTGCCCTATACACCACGAGACACAGTCACCATTAGCCACTTCTATATAACCATCGTGTTTTTTATGTGGTTTTGGCAATGCATCAGCAATAGCTCTGCCAAGTGATGGCTTTTCTGCGATATAGAGTTTCATTGGGAGTTGCTCACTAACTGTTTATATGAACAGTAGTTTAGCACAGCTATTTTAGGGGGAGGGAGTTTTATATTTACTACTAATCTGGTCTTCTTTGTTTTTAACTAAAATATAAATAAGAGGGAGGTAACATACTACTACAGTAGAAATATTAATCAGAGGTAAAAGAGTTTTATACATTAAAGTACTATAGGATAAATCCCATAAATGGCGATCTACAACTCTGAACAACTGTAAAGTTGGGGCCATTACAACCACAAGTTGCCCTAATACACATTGCCATAAATAAACTTTATCTTTTAAGCCTAGATAAGCAATTAATGCCATCCAAGCAATATCATTAAAAGCCCAAATGACGTACCTGTAAATGTTAATATCTTTATCAAACGTTTTTAAAGGCTCATATATAAAAGCACCAAATAAGAAAAAAGCACTCGTGATACAAACAAACCTGAGTGCTAAATAATCTTTTCGTAGAAAAAAAATAACTATAGCTGGAAGTAAAAACAAAACCCAGCTGAGCTCAATAAATGCATATAACTCATTGAACCATCTAAACATAGTTAATCATTAGTCTTATCATCGTCACCACCAGAACCATTTCCCGGCATATAGCAATATTTATCGATTATTTTCACAGAAACACCATTACATATGTTAAAGAAATGTACTTTAAGCTAAAATAATGAACTTGCCAAGATACTTAGGCGATTAAGTACCTTAAAAAGAAACTTAATTAGAGAAATTAGCGCCCGCTACTCGCCTAGCGCACATCAATAGGGTCTGACTCTTTAGCCTTACCTTGTAAGATTGATATTTCTACTCGGCGATTTCTACGCCTATCTTCGTTTGAATCATTCGGAACAAGTGGACGAGTATCAGCACGCCCTACGACCATCATACGGTTTTTATCAAACCCTTGTACCGTTTGTAATTCGCTTGCTACTGCTACAGCACGCTTTGACGATAAGTCCCAGTTATTAATATACAACTCGTTAGAAACCTGAAAATCATCGGTGTGACCCGATACCGTAATTTCTCCAGGTACATCTTTTAATAACTCACCAATATCTTGAATTATGGGCTTAAACTTAGGTTGTAAAAAAGCACTGCCAGAGGGAAATGAGCCATTTTCACGGATACGAATAATGATTTGCTGCCCTAAAGATTCAAGCTCGATTGCACCGTCGATAATTTGTTTTTCGAGCTGTTGTGCTATTTTTTTCACTAACTCGTTAGTTTGTTCTTGATCGGCGGCTGAAGTTGCTTGCTCTGAAGATTGCTGCTGCGATGTACTACGTGACTCGCCACCACGCTTATCGCCACGTTGCTCTTGTCTACCACCAGCAGAGCTTTCATCACCCGCTTGAAACTCTAACATTTGCTGGGTCATTTCAACCGTTTGTTGCTGAATGGTTTCTATCGGGGTAGGTTCAGGCTTACCAGGGGTAAATTCCATAGCAATAACCGAGGTCCCTTTAGGGATATCTTTTACTTCTATTTTGTTTTGCACACCAAATGCAAACTTCATCGAGCCTGCTATTTGCTTAAATTTAAGTACATCCATTTCTGAAAACGCGAGCAAAAGTACAAAAAAGCACATTAAAAGCGACATTAGGTCGGCAAATGTTCCCATCCAAGCAGGCAAACCTGGGGGTGGGCATTTGCACTCTTGATCAGACATGGTTACTCCTCGGTATCTACTTTGCGCTTAGACTCAGCAAGGTAGTTTTTCAAAATACCTTCAATTACTTTCGGGTTTTGGCCATCTTGAATACCTAAAATAGCATCCAGTATTAGACGCTGATTCATGGCTTCTTCGTCTTTACGAAGCTCCAGTTTTACCTGAATAGGAATAGCCACTACATTTGCTAAAAATGCACCATATAAAGTAGTTAATAATGCCACCGCCATTGCGGGGCCAATGGCTTTAGGGTCATCCATGTTAGATAACATAGCAACTAAGCCTATTAACGTTCCTATCATACCCATTGCAGGGGCTATATCGGCAAGTGACTTAAATAAACCGGCGCCCAGTTCGTGACGAGTTGTGGTTAAAGAAATGTCTTTTTGAAGCGTGGCACGAACTACATCAGCATCGTGGCCATCAACGAGCATATCTACACCTTTGCGCATAAAAGGGTTTGGTATTTCGGCTTCTTCGAGGGCTAAAAACCCCCCTTTACGGGCTGAATCAGCAAGTTCAACTGCTTTTTCAATCAGCTCTTCTGGCGATTCGATTTTAAACATAAATGCTTTACCAACAACCTTACCTATGCCCAAAAACTGCGACAAGGTAAAGTTTGATAACACAATAAATAGTGAGCCACCAAATACAATTACACTAGAAGGCGCATCGGCAAACATCCCCATTTCACCGCTACTACTCATAAACATGGACATGACAATTAAACCAATTGCGCCAAGGATCCCAATTATGGTTGCTAAATCCACATTTCCTCCAAAGTATTATACTTTGTTATTCAAACTTTTATTATTAACTGCTTATCGGCAAGATACTGAAATACTTAAGCCATTTTTGAAAAAAGTGTAAAACACTGTGTTTGGCCTAATTTTAGATCAAGATACCCTACTCGCCTAGCGACTGATTAATTTTATTGTACACAGTGAGCACTAATACGCATCTTATACATGGTAAAAATACGATTTAAACTGATATAACTCAAAAAACAACGATCATCCTTTGACCTAGTTTAGCATTCCCCCTAAAATTGGCTCCTAAATTTATCATGCTGGCTGAAATTAAACATGGCGACTAAAAAACCTGAAAACCTAAGTTTTGAACAAGCACTCGAAGAACTATCAACCATTGTCGGTGAAATGGAACAAGGTGATTTATCGCTTGAACAGTCGTTAAAGCAATTTGAGCGTGGTATAGCCTTAGCTAACGCCTCAACGGGTAAGTTACAACAAGCAGAACAAAAAGTGTCTATTTTGATGGGTAATGACGAAAAAGCAGCGCTTACTTCATTTAACAACGATATGGAATAACCGTGAGCATACAAGAAAAAATAGAATGTGCTCAACAAGATGTCGTAAAGACCCTGCAACAGTACTTTGATCAACCCCTTGATACTGCACACACAGTAAAAGAAGCTACGCAGTACGGCTTATTTAACGGTGGCAAGCGTTTACGCCCCTTTTTAGTCTACGCAAGTGGTGAAATGCTCGGAGCTAATAAGCAAGATTTAGATATTCTTGCTGCTGCTATTGAGTGTATTCATAGCTACTCGTTGGTGCACGATGATTTACCAGCCATGGATGATGACGACCTTCGCCGTGGACGCCCAACTTGCCATATAGAGTTTGACGATGCGCATGCAATTTTAGCAGGCGATGCACTACAAACATTAGCCTTTGAACTTATCTCGGCTCACAATTTCACCTGCAGCGCATCAACACAAGTAAAAATGATCAGCGCACTGGCTAAAGCATCGGGGCTTGAAGGCATGGTAGGCGGGCAAGGGCTAGATATTGCAGCCACAGATAAAGTGATTACAGTACAACAGCTTGAACGAATTCATAAATTAAAAACGGGTGCCTTAATCAACTGTGCCATTACATTGGGTGCATTATGTAGCGAAAAAGCAGACAAACAAACCTTAGAAAACTTACGTGTTTTTGGGTATGCTATAGGGCTGGCATTTCAAGTGCACGACGACATTTTAGATGTTGAAGGTGACACATTTACTTTAGGTAAGCCACAAGGCTCTGATTTAGCTGCTAATAAAGCAACTTATCCGGCCCTATTAGGTATGCAAGGTGCCAAGCAAATGGCGCAAAATTTAATAGGACAAGCGCATCAAGCATTAAACAAAATAGATGCTGATACCTCTGTTCTAGCGGCGCTGGCAAACTACCTGATTAAACGTGACCATTGAGTGTTACATATACGTATTGCCATTTAGCACTGACATTATTACTCAACAGCGGTAACAACTAATAAGTTAGCACCGGTGTTAGCGAAGGATAAAATAAATACCATGACACTTGATAGTAGCAAGTATCCATTACTTAACTTGGTTGACGAACCAGCCCACTTACGCGATATAGCGCAAGATAAACTCCCTGCGTTTAGCAACGAGTTACGAGACTATTTACTCAACTCTGTTTCGCAAAGTAGCGGCCATTTAGCGTCTGGTTTAGGAACTGTTGAGCTTACCGTTGCTCTACATTATGTGTATAACACACCAGAAGATCGCCTTGTATGGGATGTAGGCCATCAAGCATACCCGCATAAAATTTTAACCGGTCGACGCGATTTAATGCATACAATTCGTCAAAAAGACGGATTACATCCATTCCCTTTTCGTGAAGAAAGCCAATACGATACCTTTAGCGTAGGCCATTCAAGCACCTCTATTTCGGCAGCACTTGGTATGTCTATTGCGGCTCAAAAAGAAGGCAAAGGCCGCAAAACTGTTGCCGTTATAGGCGATGGTGCCATTACAGCAGGTATGGCATTTGAAGCCATGAACCACTTAGGCGATGTAAAATCTGACATGTTAATCATTTTAAATGATAACGAAATGTCGATTTCTGAAAACGTCGGTGCGTTAACTAATCACTTTGCGCGTATTTTATCTGGCAGCTTTTACACAAATATTCGCGAAGGCAGTAAAAAGTTACTCTCTGGCGTGCCTCCTGTTAAAGAGCTTGCCAGTAAAGTAGAAGAGCACCTAAAAGGAATGGTTATTCCAGGTACCTTTTTTGAAGAACTAGGTCTTAATTACATTGGCCCAATTGATGGCCACGATGTAAATATGCTCGTAGATACACTGCGTAATATGCGTAATTTAAAAGGGCCTCAGCTTTTACATATAAAAACCCAAAAAGGAAAAGGCTATAAACCCGCAGAAGCTGATCCTATTGGCTATCACGGTGTGCCAAAGTTTGACCCTAATACATCAAGCTTACCTAAATCTAAACCTGGTGCCGCCACTTTCTCTAAGGTGTTTGGTGATTGGTTGTGTGATATGGCCGAGCAAGATAAAAAATTAATGGCTATTACCCCGGCAATGCGTGAAGGCTCAGGTATGGTGCGTTTTTCAAAAGAGCACCCAGAGCAGTATTTCGATGTAGCCATAGCAGAGCAGCACGCTGTCACATTGGCCGCCGGTTTTGCCTGTGAAGGGTTAAAGCCCGTTGTAGCTATTTACTCGAGCTTTTTACAACGTGCGTATGATCAACTTATCCATGATGTTGCACTGCAAAACTTACCTGTGCTTTTTGCTATAGACCGCGCTGGTATTGTAGGCGCCGACGGCGAAACACACCAAGGTGCGTACGACTTAAGCTTTATGCGCTGTATTCCCAACATGGTTATTATGGCCCCAAGTGATACTAACGAGTGCCGCCATATGCTTTATACCGGTTATAAGGCTAATTGCCCTGTAGCAGTTCGCTACCCTCGTGGTAGTGCCGGTACTGCCGATATTCAAAGCGAAATGACGCTACTAGAAATAGGCAAAGCCAATACCATTAAACAAGGCGCTAAAATTGCTATTTTATCCTTTGGTACTTTGCTTGAAAACGCGCAACTTGCTGCAAGTGAGCTAGGTGCAACGCTAGTTAATATGCGCTTTATTAAGCCACTTGATACAAGTTTATTAGATGAGCTTAGCCAAACTCATGATGTAATAGTAACGCTTGAAGACAACGCTATTTGTGGTGGCGCAGGCTCAGCGGTTAATGAATATTTAGCAGCGCAAAAAGCCAACCTAAAGGTGCTTAACTTAGGTATTCCTGATGAATTTATTAAGCACGGCACACAAGCGCAAATGCACGATGAAATGGGCTTAGGCGAACAAGGCATTTTAAATTCAATAAAATCGTTTATCGCTTAATTATTTTTGCTAGCTAGTTTTTAAAGGGAGCCTGATGGCTCCTTTTTTGTTTTTTATTTTTTAAATTTTTGCATCCAATGTGTATTTCTACGCGTTATCCCTATGAGGTTAACACAGTAAATAGTACGTACTGAGGAGTATAAACAGGCACGTTATTTACTTTCATTTGATGGAATATTAAAAGGTAAAAATGATGAAAAAAGCTAATTTAACTCACTTTCATACACAAAACAGTTCACTTAAACGCCCCCTTTGTTTTTCAGCATTAGCGCTTGGGATAGTACTTGGTATTTCAGGGTGTAGCGGTGATGATGGAGAAAACGGTTTAGCCGGTACGCCGGGAGCAGATGGTCAAGATGGAAGCGATGGCACAAACGGTAACCCCGGCTTTAGTGCAGCCACGTTTATTTTAGCTAATAACGGCGATCAAAACGCAGGCACTGTTGATTTAATAAACCAGGACGCTGCCAAATTAAAAACCTTTAATACCACTGCAAATGAAGGCGTAGCCTTTGATAGCCTCGGTAATTTAATACAAGCAAGCGACAGCGAAAATGGTAGCATTAAAACTATATGCCAACTTGCCAATCGCGATGATGGTGCAAGCTTTAGTACTAATCAAGACCGTGAAATTACAGGCCCTGCCACTACACTGGTTAATCCTAAGGGCATAGCGATTGCAAAAAATAGCGGGCTGATATTTATAGCTGATTTTGGTGCCATGCAAATTACCACATTTGGCAGTGCTGCAGCGGGAGATGCCGCGCCGCTTGCTACCACTGTTACCGAAGCCGCCCCGTGGGATGTTGATTATGACCACGTAAACGACCGACTTTATGTAGCACTTACCAACGGTGATGTCGCGGTTTATGATAATTTTGTAAGCGGTGAATTTACCGCTATGCCAAGTCGTACTATTACACCAAGCGATGCCGGTGGTGTGCAAATATCGGTAAATATTCACGGCATTGTTTATGATGAAACCACCAATAAACTTATTTTATCGGATGTTGGTAGCGCATCAGATGCTACCGATGGCGCGCTTTTTGTTATTAATAATGCCTCTACTGCGCAAGGTAATACATCTGTTGCACGCAGTATTTCAGGCCCTGCGACTATGCTAGGCAACCTTGTAGATATTACCCTTGAGGGTAGCGATTTACGTGTGGCCGAAAAATCAAACGATGCAATTTTAGTGTTTAGTAATATATTTGCCGGTGAAAGTGGCGATATAGCGCCCGATTTAAGTACTGCGTCTACTAAGCCAGAGTCAATTACTAACACGCTAACTCAAAGCTCAATGGCTGATATATCAGATAGTACTGAGCCTAATATGGCGCTATTAGGCGTAGCCGTATCCAGTAATCCAAGCACTGCGGGTGATACAACAGGCCAAATTAGCCGTTTAAATACAGCATTAAGTAGCGAACTTGCAAGCTATAATGCAAGCCAAACGATAGAAAGCGTTAGCTTTGATAAAGCAGGTAATAGCTACGCAACATTCGATAATGCCAGTACAGGAATGGGCGGAATCGTCATTTCTACTAAAGTGGCTTATAACCGTGATGGCGAAACATTTAACGCCAGCCAAGATAGACTGATTTCAGGAAGCAATACAGGCCTTATTTCACCTAAAGGATTAGATATTGCCTCCGATAGTGGAATGATTTTTGTGGCTGAAAATAATGAAACCACGCCGAGCATTACTATATTTTCAAGCTGTGCCACCGGCGATGTATCACCTCTTATGACCTTAACTTTTGCCAATAATGCACGCCCGTGGGATGTTGATTACGACAGTAACACTGACCGCGCTTTTGTTGCGCTAACCAATGGCACTGTAGCGGTATTTGATCAAGTTAAAAATAAGCTACTAAGTGGCGAGACCACAATAGGTACAGAAGATAGATTAATTACACCTGCCAATAATTCACAAGCACTAGCAGGACCTACCAATATTCATGGAATAGATTACGACTCATTAAGTGGTGCGTTAATACTTTCTGATGTAGGCAGCGCAGCTGTTGCTGACGATGGCAAAATTTATGTATTAAATAATACCGCAAATGCCTCGGGACTAGTTAATATAAGCGCGACGATTAGCGGGCCCAATACATTATTAGGAAACCCTGTTGATATTATGTATAGCGGAACCGATTTATACGTTGCCGAAAAGTCTAACAACGTAGTTATGCGCTTTAATAATATTTTAAGTACCGCAGGGGGAGATATAAGTGCCGATGCAAGTATGGCATTTAGTGCACCTGAGTCAGTGGCTATTTTACCAGCGTGGCTAAACCAGTAATTAAATAGCGTTACCCTCACCATGCCTAACCTACTTTTGTAGGTTGGGCATTATCGCATCCACACTTTAATATCTGCTAAGCCATTACTTTGTAAAATACCCAGCTGCTGATCTACATTCGAATTTTGCTCAAACTCAAACGCATCCAACTGTTTATCAAACGTAATATTTGCCACACCGTCACCACCACGTTTTTTAACCTGATGAAGCGCTATATCGGCTAAGTTTATCGACGTTTCCCAGCTTATTACTTGCCCACCTAAAAGCGGCAGTGGGTAAAAAGACCACCCCAATGAAGCCGTAATATTGGTTGTTTTACCGTTTGGTAATTGAAACGAATTTAAAGCGATTGCTTGGCATAAATCAGAGGCATAGCTGTCAATCATGTTGCACTTAAAATCGCGCAGCAATAATAAAAACTCATCCCCACTCCAGCGTGCTACATAGTCAGAGCCTTGGGTACGCGAATTAAGTAACGCTGCCATTTGTTGTAAGCAGCTATCTCCTGCTATTGGGCCATATGCATCGTTTATACGGCTAAAGTTATCAAAGTTGATAATAAGCAGTACAAGTGACTTTCCTTGCGCTTGTAAAGACTGTGCATTACGTTGGAAGTGCTCAATATCTTTAGGGAGCTGATCAAACAAAAAGCGGCGGCTACGTAGCCCTGTAAGCTCATCTGAGTGACTAACTAGTTTAAGCTGTGAGTTTACTTGGCCTAATTTATCGTTAGCTTGGCGCAGCTCTAATGTACGCTCTGTAACCAGGGCTTCGAGTACTTCTTGCTTACGGCGCTCTTGCGCTCTAAATACCCAAAAAATAAAGTAAAACAGTAAAATAAACCCACTAACAATTAGCAATCTAAAGTAAATAGTTTCGTCAAAGCGCTGCGGTACTACAAATGCATACTCGACAGTTTGCGCTCTGTCCCAATCTTCGCCTTGGCGTTTTGCCTCAAGCTCAAATAAAAATGACCCCGCCGGTAAGTTTGTATAAATGGCTTCTCGGCGTGCATTAGCATAGCGCCAATCACTATCTAACCCACTTAACTTATATCTAAACTCAATACTATTTGGCGCGTAATAATCGATGGCTGTGTACTTTAACGTTATGTCGCGCTCATCAGTATCTAGTAAAGGCTTTTCGCCCAATGCTGCGGTAGTTAACGCGCGCAGTGGTGTGGTTAGTGTTTCTACTTTAGGCTTTAATACATTTAGGCCAAATAGCTCGGTATTTTTAGGTATTTCTACAATGCCTTGTAAGCTTGGGTACCAAATTGAATAATCTGTCATGGCAACGGCATCGTGTCCTAAACCGTTACAACACTGGCTTGCTTTACCATCGAGCTGCCTATCAAAAGAAGAAATAACCTCTTCCACTTTTAAGCTCGACACCTCTGATTTAAATTGCGCTACTGGCATACGGTAAACACCTTTCATGGTACTTACCCATACACGCTTATAGGTTTCGTCATACTCTAGGCTAAAAATAGAGCCATAGGGTAAGCCGTTGGCTGCATCTAACTGTCGCCAATGCCCTTGCAAACTTCTGTAAAATAAGCCGTCATTAAGCGAGCCAATTAAAATACCTACACCATCTATGTGTAATACGCTGGTGATGTATGCACTTTCGAGCGAAGTTTGGTCACCTATTTTTTCAATGCCACGGTCAGTAAAGTAATACGCCCCTTTACTGGTCCCTATTACACCAAAGTTTGCTTTATCGAGCACATACGTTATAAATTTACTGCCTAAAAAGGCATTGTATGCAAAGGGTGTTAACCCGCCATAACTTAGCCTATACAAGCCACGCCCTGTACCTATCCAAAAACCACCTTTGCTTGATGGGCTAATAGCAAATACAGGGTTGTCACGCAGGGCTCTGCCAGGAAAACTGTATAGTTTATCTTGCTCGTAAAAAAACAGCCCTCGTCCGGTGGCTATATATAAACGCGAGCCATCAAACTGTAAGTCGTGTACTGTTGCACGGCCAAATTGCGCACTGGGTATTTTATTGACAAAGTTTTTATTTAAATCGAAATAACCAATACCACTTTTATTTGCCACCCATAAATTACCATCGGGCGCTTGGCTGATTGCCATAACGGCCTCTGTCATTTGCGATAAAGCAGAGTGGCGTTCTATACGCCCTTCGTGTGCAAGCCATAAGCCTTCGCTAAAACTTGCAAGCCAAATATTATTTTGGCTATCGCGGTAAATATCGGCAAACCAAATACTTTGATCTAGCTGACTTGGCTCAACCCATTGCCACTCACCCGACTTAGCTCTAAAAAGCAGTCGTCCATACGTAGAAACCCATAAGCCACCATTGGTGTCGCTCATAAATTTATACACAGCTGAGTTATTCGCATTCGGTAGCGGAAAAGGTCTTAGCTCATCGTCTAAATCTAAAAAGTAGGCACCCAGTTCAGAGGCTAAATATAAATTACCATTTAAAAAAGACAGATCATGAACAATGGTTTGTGCTAACCGCTCAGGCAACGACACCTTAGCTGTTAACTCCAACCTGAGTTTTGAAAAATCTGAGGCGCTTTTAGTTAAGCGTAGTAAATGACGATCGTTGACAAGCCAAATCCCCTCTGGAGAAAGCGCCATTTGACTAACCGACCCCACTATTTGGGTGATCACAGTGGCATTTACAATAGGAACGAGTTCGTTCGCTTTATCACGTAAATCAACTTGGTTGCGGTCTACATAATAAAGCCCATTAGCTGCAATCCAAATGCTGCCCTTGGCATCTTCTAATATGTCTCTAACTGGGCCTTTAATATTAAATTCTTGTGCGGCAAGCGTTTGTGGGTTTATGACCACCAAGCCACTTTTAGTGCCCACCCACAGATAGCCATTACTATCTATGAGCAGTTTATTAATACCATTGCTTGGCAAAAAAGGACTATTTTGTGTGTTGTAATTAGTAAAAGTTGTGCCGTCAAAGCGGCTAAGGCCAAATTGCGTTCCGACCCACATATAGCCTTGCTGATCTTGCACAACACTTTTTAGCGATTGCGAGGGCAAGCCATCTTTGATATTCCATTGCTTAACAACGTAATCAGTAATAGAAGCCCAACTTGGCATGGCACACAACATAAGTACACATACCAGTAAAAATCGCATCATTTCGCTGCCACCTAGTTAAACAAATAAAACACAAAAATTAAAAGGGTAGTAAACCTGCTTTTATTAACGCTTGCAAACAAATAAGCGAAAAAATACCGGCAAGTACATCATCTGCCATTATACCCACGCCACCATCCATTCGCTTATCGAGCGTTTTGATCGGGCCAGGTTTGGCAATATCAAAAAATCTAAATAATAAAAAGCCTACAAGTAAGGTTTGCCAACTAAGCGCTGCACCAATCATCGTAATGTAATAACCCGCAACTTCATCCCACACTATGGCTGGATGGTCGTGCACACCTAAATCATCGGCGGTTTTGCCACACGCCCAAATACCAAAAACACTAATAACCACGGCAAACACGATTTGTAGCCAAAGCGGAAAATACATGGTCATAAAAATAAATGGTAAAGCAGCAAATGTACCAAAGGTGCCTGGCGCAACAGGCGCAAGGCCAGTGCCAAACCCTAGGCCAAATAACTGGTGCGGGCGCTTTAAATTAAACTGTTTTTTGCTAGTCAAACCTGCTCCTTGGCAAAGTGCTCAAAGCCCTGTTGCTCAAAATTAAATTTTTCACCGTGGTGTAAAAGCTCAATGTGCCCTTCGCCACTTTTTATTTGCCCTATGCACGTTGCTTCTACGCCGTATTGACGTAATTTAAGCTCCAACATGCTTTTATTATCTTCAGAGACAGTAAAAAGTAATTCGTAGTCATCGCCATAGCCTAAAATATACGGCAATTGCGCCTCAAAGCTCAGGCTTGAACGCATAGCGTCTGAGGTTGGGATGTTTTCAATATTTATACTGGCGCTGACTTGTGACATATCAAGTATGTGGCTTAAATCTGCCATAAGGCCATCAGACACATCAATAGCTGATGAAGCAAGGCCACGTAATACTTGCCCTGCAGCCACCCGTGGAGTGGGGTAATCAAAGCGGCTATTTATGTACTTTAAGTGCTCAGGCTCAATACTTAGGCCACGCTTTCGAGATTCAATAGCCAAGCCGGCATCACCTAGCGTGCCGGTCACACATACCCAATCGCCCACTTTAGCACCTGCACGGCGTAAAGCTTTGCCCTCTGGCACAGTGCCTTTAGCGCATATAGTAACTGTTAAAGGGCCCTGCGTAGTATCGCCACCAATTATTTGTACATTAAAGTACTCAGCAATTTCGTGCATTCCCTCAGTAAATTCTTCAATCCACTGCTGGTTAATATTTGGTAGGGTTAATGCCACCGACACCCAAGTAGGCTCAGCCCCCATGGCTGCTAAATCACTTAGATTTACGGCCAGTGCTCGGTGTCCTAATGCTCGGGGAGAAATGTCATCAAAAAAATGAACACCCGATACAAGCGTATCAGTTGTTACTGCAAGTTGGCAGTTTTGCGGAACGGTAACTAATGCACAGTCGTCCCCTATTCCTAGGCTTACATCACGACGAGTTATACCACGACCTTTAAAGTAGCGGTTTATTAATTCAAATTCCTTCATACACAAAAAAGCCGACCTATGCCGGCTCTCCTTTTTAACGTGTACTAACTGTTAAAGCTAAGCTCTTTAGCAGAGCGCTTTAGCAAGGTTAGTATTACTTGCGTAAATGCTTAACAGCTTTATCAAGTACACCGTTTACAAATTTATGGCTGTCTTCAGCGCCAAATATTTTAGCAAGCTCAATGCCTTCATTGATTGCTACTTTGTATGGCACATCTTCACGGAATTTAAGCTCATACGCGCTTAAACGTAAAATTGCACGCTCTACCATATCTAAATCATCAAATGGACGTGTTAAATGCGGAGATACAGCTTCATCTAGTTGCTTATAATTAACGGCAACGCCACGCGCTAAATCTTTAAAGTATTCAACATCAATTTTAGTCACGTCGTTTTCGATCAACATTTGTTGTTCGATATCGGCAATTAAATTGCCACTTAATTGCCAAGAATAAACGGCTTGAAGTGCTAAGATACGTGCTTTACGTCTTGCTGCTGGTTTCACAAAAATTCCTTAAACTTAAATTTTATCTAACACATTAACCATTTCAAGCGCGCCTAATGCCGCTTCGCCGCCTTTGTTACCCATTTTGGTACCAGCGCGTTCAATTGCTTGTTCAATGCTTTCTGTGGTTAATACGCCAAATGCAACCGGGATATCATACTCAAGCGATACATTTGCAAGGCCTTTGTTAGATTCGCCAGCAACGAGGTCAAAGTGTGGTGTACCACCTCTGATCACTACGCCTAATGCGATGATTGCATCATACTCTTTTTTTGCCGCAATGCGTTTTGCCGCTAAAGGTAACTCTACTGCACCGGGTACATACACAACGGTAATGTCATCATCGGCTACGCCACCAGTACGCTTTAGCTCATCAACAGCACCTTCTAGTAGGCTGCTACCAATAAAATCGTTAAAACGAGAAATAACAATAGCGAATTTTTTGCCTGGAGCGTACTTATTACCTTCAATAATTTTCATTTGATAACCCTAAAAATATGTTCAAGCGGTTGCGATTGCGCAAAAATTGCTGCGCATCATACCATAAAAATAAAAAAATAGACTAGTTAAAAGCTGAGCCCTTATTGTGGCTCAACGTAATCAACCACTTCTAAATGAAAGCCCGAAAGTGCATGGTACTTTTTAGGGCGACTCATTAAGCGCATTTGCTTAATACCTAAATCAGCCAGTATTTGCGAGCCCACACCAACAGTGCGTGATGTGCCTTTAAATTTACGCGGCGTAACATTCTCGCCAGCATCGGCAGCAGCAAACGCTTTTACTGTGGCCTCTAGCTCTTCGGTGCTTTCTTGTTTACCTAAAATAACCAGTGCACCGTTATTTTCTGCAATGTAAGCCATCGCATCAGAAAGCCCCCAACTACGGTCCGCACTTCTGTCTGAAAGCAAAATATCGTTAAAGGTGCTTTGTAAGTGCACGCGCACAAGCGTTGGTTCTTGCTCTTTAATTTCGCCTTTTAGCAATACGTAGTGCAGTTGGCCGTCAATCGTATCTTTGTAGGTTACTAAATCAAACTCACCGTGCTCAGTGGGTAATTTACACTTAGCCACTTGCTCTATGGTGGTTTCGTTAAGGTTTCGGTATTCAATTAAATCTGCAATTGTGCCAATTTTAATACCATGCTCTTTAGCAAATACTTCTAAATCAGGGCGGCGCGCCATAGTGCCATCGGCATTGAGGATTTCTACAATAACTGATGAGGCTTCAAGGCCGGCTAAACGTGCTAAATCACACCCGGCTTCGGTGTGGCCTGCGCGCGTTAACACGCCACCTGGCTGTGCCATAATAGGAAAAATATGTCCAGGTTGTACGATATCGCTTGGTACGGCGCCTTTTGCAATTGCCGCTTGAACTGTACGCGCTCTATCGGCTGCAGATATACCCGTTGTTACGCCTTTGGCAGCTTCAATCGACATAGTAAAGTTAGTAGAAAACGCTGCGCCATTGTTTTTTACCATTAACGGTAAATCAAGCTGCTCACAACGCTCTTGCGTCATAGTTAAACAAATTAAGCCACGGCCATGAGTGGCCATAAAGTTAATTGCTTCGGCGCTAATGTGCTCTGCTGCAATGATTAAATCACCTTCGTTTTCTCTGTCTTCGTCATCCATTAAAATCACCATTTTACCGGCTTTAATGTCGTCGATGATTTCTTGTGCGCTGTGTAAATTCATAAATTTGCTCGTGTAAGTTATCAGTGTCGTTATTTAACAAAACCAGCTTTAGCTAGTAAGCTCATTGAAATATCTGAGCCAGTCGGCTGCTCAGCCCCTTTAATAAGGCGCTCTAAATAACGTGCAATTTGGTCGACTTCTAAATTAACGCGTGTGCCCACTTTAAAATCAGCGATGGTGGTTTGCTCGCTTGTGTGCGGCACTATGGTTAATTTAAATGTATTACCTTGTACAGCGTTTACTGTCAGGCTTATACCATCTATACATACAGACCCTTTGTAAGGAATGTACTTCATTAAGTTTTCATCGGTGCTTAGCCAATATTCTGTGGCGCGCGCATTACTAGTAATGGCTGTAATGGTTGCAATGCCATCAACATGACCTGACACTAAATGCCCGCCTAAACGTGAAACCGGCTGCATGGCTTTTTCAAGGTTAACTGTTTGGCCAATATTATAATTTGCAAACCCAGTTAAGCTGATAGTTTCGTTTGATAAGTCGGCACTAAAGCCATCAATGTGCTTATCAACTACCGTTAAACATACGCCATTAGTGGCAATACTATCGCCAAGCTTTACATCGCTCATATCAAGATTAGCGCTTTGAATGCGAATGGCTAAATCGCCTTGTTTTTTTTGTAATAGCGCAATTTTGCCTGTGGCTTCAATTATTCCAGTAAACATAGCCCTACTCTTTTAATTAAGTGATTGGAATGTGTTTTGTAGCGGTTATACGTAAATCATCGCCTATTTTCACACACTCTTTAAACGTCAAATTAACGGTGTTTTGCATATCTGTTAGCGGTGCAAAATTAACTAAGCTTTTTGCATCGCACCCCATTAGTTTAGGCGCTAAATAAAATATATATTCGTCTATTAAATTAAGCTCTGTCATTTTACCGGCAAGTGTAGCACCCGCTTCTAAATAAACATGATTAAATTGCAGCTTAGCAAGGTGCGCTAAAACAGACGTTAAATTAACTTTGTTATTTTGCTGTGGCACTTCTATATGCCTTACAAAATGCGGCCACTGCGTTGATTTATCAACCTTGGTAGTAAAAATTATTATTTCACTTTCAATATTAAATACTGCCAGCTCTGGTGTAAGCCTATTTTGTGAGTCAATTATAACACGCACCGGTTGGCGTAGGGGTAATTCAGTAGGCAGAGCCTGTGGCAACTCGCTTAACCTCACATTGAGCTTAGCATCATCGGTAATAACCGTATCAGCGCCCGTTAAAATAGCGCAGCTTTGTGCTCGGTGTAATTGTACATCTTGTCGCGCAGCGCTGCCGGTGATCCACTTACTTTGGCCATTTTTTAGCGCGGTTTTACCATCTATGCTGGCCGCCATTTTACACGTAACATACGGAAGTCCCTGCTCCATACGCTTAAAAAAACCTAAATTAAGTGCGCGCGCTTGCTGCTCTAAAAGCCCAAATGCAACCTCAATACCGGCATCGCTGAGTATTTTAAGCCCTTTACCTGCTACTTGTGGGTTGGTGTCGACCATAGCTGCAATAACTTTTACTACACCTGCGGCTTTTAAACCCTCTGCACACGGCGGAGTGCGTCCGTAATGGCTACACGGTTCAAGCGTAACATACGCAGTCGCACCTTTTGCGTTTTCACCTGCTACAGCAAGGGCATTAACCTCAGCATGCCCCTGCCCAGCTAATTGATGAAACCCTTCACCAATTATGTGGTTATCTTTAACTAAAACACACCCTACATTAGGATTGGGGGTGGTTGTAAATCGCCCTTTTTTTGCAAGCTCGATGGCACGTGCCATGTACATTTCATCTTGCGCAGTAAAGGTTATTTGGTTTTGCATTATTACTCCCCTAAACGGGCAATTTCTTCACCAAATTCGCGTATATCTTCAAACGAGCGATACACAGAGGCAAACCGCACATAGGCTACTTTATCCAGTTTTTTTAGCGCCTCCATTATGCACTCACCCACAAGGTGACTTGATATTTCTCGCTCGCCGGTAGCACGCAACTGCGATTTAATAATATTAACCACTTCATCCACTTGCTCTGTACTAACAGGGCGTTTTTCTAGGGCACGATTAAGGCCATTGAGTAGTTTATCTTCATTAAAGGGCTCTCGGCTGCCATCTTGTTTAATTACACGTGGCATGACTAACTCGGCGCCTTCAAAGGTAGTAAATCGCTCGTGACACTCGTTACATTCACGACGACGGCGAACTTGGTGGCCTCCGCCGACTAGGCGAGAATCAATAACTTTAGTATCTTTTGCGGTACAAAATGGGCAATGCATAACTCGGTACTTCCGTTTTAAAACAAAAAAGGCCGCTATTTAGCGGCCTTTTATCTTAGCAAAAAAATAGGGCCTGTTGGCCTTTCAGGATTAAATTTGTTCTATCTAGGGGTGATTTGATCGCGGCGCGAGGTTTGTAACCTAGTGGGCTAAGTAAAAACCGAGCAACAAAGAGTAAATCGCCCCTAGGACGAACCCGAGGGCAGTGCATGTTTGGCATTTATGCTGCGTTATCGCCTATTTGTGTGGAGTAACCACACTACATAGACTCTGCCTTGCCTAAAAACCAAACATACTACTGCAAATTAAACCTCGAAAGGTAAACAAGCCCCTTGTTGTGATCTAAATTACTGCTGCTTATGCAATTAAGCGTATACAGGTAGTTTTGCACAAATTGCTTTAACTTTTTCTTTAACTTGCGCTTGTACTGACTCATCGTTGATGTTGTCTAATACGTCACAAATCCAGCCAGCAAGTTCTTTCGATTCAGCTTCTTTAAAGCCACGACGCGTAATTGCAGGTGAACCAATACGTAAACCAGAAGTAACAAACGGTGAGCGAGGATCGTTTGGTACAGAGTTTTTGTTCACAGTAATATTTGCATTACCAAGCGCTGCGTCGGCATCTTTACCTGTGATATCTTTATCGATTAAATCAAGTAAGAATAAGTGGTTTTCTGTTTTATCAGATACGATTTTGTAACCGCGCTCTTGCATAACAGCAACCATAGCTTGAGCATTTTTAACTACTTGTGCTTGGTATGTTTTAAATTCTGGTTGTAGAGCTTCTTTAAATGCCACTGCTTTTGCAGCAATAATGTGACATAAAGGACCACCCTGGCCACCTGGGAACACAGCGCTGTTAAGCTTTTTGTAAATTGCTTCGTCGCCACAAGCAGAAATAATTAAACCACCACGAGGGCCTGCTAAAGTTTTGTGTGTTGTTGTTGTTACAACATGCGCGTGAGGTACTGGGCTTGGGTAAACACCCGCCGCAATTAAACCGGCAACGTGAGCCATATCAACAAATAAGTAAGCACCTACTTTATCAGCAATCTCACGGAATTTAGCCCAATCAACAATACCTGAGTACGCAGAAAAACCACCAATAATCATTTTTGGTTTGTGCTCAAGTGCTAGCGCTTCTACCTGTGCGTAGTCAATTTCGCCAGTTGCTTCATCTAGCCCGTACTGGATTGCATTGTATAGCTTACCTGAGAAGCTTACGTGTGAACCGTGCGTTAAGTGACCACCATGAGCTAAGCTCATACCAAGGACAGTGTCGCCCGCTTCTAATAATGCTAAGAAAACAGCTGCATTTGCTTGAGAACCCGCATGTGGCTGAACGTTTGCGTAGTCAGAACCAAATAGCTCGTTAGCACGATCAATTGCAAGTTGTTCAACAACGTCTACGTGCTCACAACCGCCATAGTAACGTTTGCCCGGGTAACCTTCTGCGTATTTGTTTGTAAGCTGTGAACCCTGTGCTTCTAGTACGCGTGGGCTACAGTAGTTTTCTGATGCGATTAATTCAATGTGCTCTTCTTGGCGAGCAGTTTCTTTGTTTATCGCGTCAAATAACTCTGGATCAAAATCCGAAATATTCATGCTACGTTCTAACATTGGGGTCTCCTAGGGCAACGTGTATGGTGTTTTTTAGAGGCTTTATTGTACGCTTTAAACGACTCTTTGCCTACGCTCTTAAGTTGAGGATATTTAAACAGGGATTGAATCTATTTCACAGCGTTTTTAAGATGATATTTTTTTATAAATGCATTAATAATTTAAATGATTTTTATTTTTTACATTTAATTACTTAATGATAAATACTTTATTTAGCGCGTTCAAAATACAAAAAAAGCGGCCAAAGCCGCTTTTTTAACGCTAAGTTAGTTAGCCTAACTTAGCGAGTATTTCAGTGCGTAACGCTTCATAATCAGGGTTAATGTCGCTTGCTAAGCAAGGTTTAGCAAGTGCGTCGCTAAGTGGTTTTGGCATATCAAGTTCAATATTTAGGATCTCTTCTACGCTATCTTTAAACTTAGCAGGGTGAGCAGTTGCTAAAAAGATACCTGCTGCGCCGGGTGCTTTATTCTCTACAAGACCTTGGTATGCAATGGCGGTATGCGGCTCTGCAACATAACCAGTTTGTTGAATATTTTTCATCACTGCTTGCGTATTTTCTTCGCTCACGCTGGTTGAGTAAAAATTATCGTAGCTAAACCAGTTATTATCTAACATTGTTTGCACACGTGGCCAGTTATTTGGCTTGCTTACATCCATCGCATTTGAAAGCGACTCAAGTGTGGCATTTGGCGCCCAATTTTTATCAAGCATGTAACGTGGCACGGTGTCGTTTTGATTTGTAGTCGCGCTTAGTTTACCCACCGGCAAACCAATTACAGCACCAATCATGGCGGCACATACATTGCCAAAGTTACCACTAGGGACCGAAATATGCGCTGTAGCACGCTTTTCTTTTGGTAGCTGAGCAATGGCTTCAAAGTAATAACATACTTGTGCCACTAGGCGGCTAATGTTGATTGAGTTAGCTGAATTAAGGCCAAGTGTAGATTTAACTTCGTCATCTAAAAACGACTTTTTAACCAGCTCTTGGCAATCATCAAAACTGCCATCAACCGCGTAACAATGAATGTTGTTCCCAAGCGTAGTAAATAACTTTTGCTGAGCAAGCGAAATTTTGCCTTTAGGGTATAGAATAACCACATCTATGTTTGGCTTGTTGTAAAATGCATGCGCTACAGCAGCGCCGGTATCGCCAGAGGTTGCCGTTAAAATCGTGACTTTTTCGCCTTGATTAAACTGTGCTAAACACTCAGCCATAAAGCGCCCGCCAAAGTCTTTAAACGCAAGCGTAGGGCCATGAAAAAGCTCTAAACAATAGTTATTGTCTTCAACCTCTACCAATTTTACGGGGAAGTTAAACGCATTTTTAACCATTTGAGCAACGGTATCAGCGGGTAATTCATCGCCAATAAGGTGCGATAAAATTTTGCTACTGCGGGTAACAAAGTCCATATCTAATAACGCATCTACATCGGCGAGTGGCGCTAAGCTTTCAGGGAAAAATACCCCCTGATTACGCCCAAGGCCTGTTTTTACCGCTTCAACAAACGACACTTTTTGAGAATTTTCTTTTAAATTATGTAATTGCATAAATGCCTATCCTATAAAACTGTTAATTGACGCGTGCCGTCGTTATCTAATTTACAAATGTGGCAAAAGCCCTGCTCATTTATATAGTTTTGCGCTAACCACTGCGCACATTTTTCGGCAGCTTCTAATGTTTTACACACTGTAAATAACGTAGGGCCCGCACCTGAAATACTGACAATTTCTGCACCAAGCGCTGGCAAATTTGCTTTCGCTTCGCTAAACCCTGTTATTAACGGCGCTCGGTAAGGCTCTGCTATATCATCTTGCATAATGCTCAGTGCATCATCAAAACGCTGCGTTAATAACAAACTGCTAAATGCCGATAAACGCTGTGCAAACTCAACCCCTGCATGCATGCTTAGCTCTTTAGGTAATACCGAGCGTGCCTTTGCGGTATTAAGCGAAAACCCAGGAAACGCCGCTACGTAGTACCAGTTTTCATCAACTGGTAGAGCAATTGACTTATCAGGAATTAAATCGCCTGTAAGCTGTAAGCCCCCTAAATAACACGGGGTGATGTTGTCATAATGACGCCCGCCACTGACTATCGCTTCAAAATCAGCCATTAATTCAATCAGCTCAACTTGGCTTAAATTGGTTTGAGCAAACTTATCAAGCGCAGCAAAGGTTGCTACCACCGAGCACGCACTCGAACCTAGCCCTGAGCCAATTGGTAAGTTCTTTTTAAGCTCTAATTTTACACTTGGCATATCTGGCGCAACGTGCGCTCTAAAATGTACTAAACATTGATATGCTAGGTTTTCGCTCGCATCGCTTGGTAACTTATGCGCATATTCGCCAGAGCAAACAAACTCATCACTTGCTGCGGCGCTTACTACGGCTACATCACCTAATAAGCTGCCATCAATAGGCGCAAGCGCTGCGCCAAGTGCATCAAAGCCCACTGCAAAATTACCTATAGACGCCGGAGCATATACTTCTATCATAATGCTCTCCTAGCGCGATAATGTTTTTAATACGTCGGCAAATACGCCTGCAGCGGTTACTGCAGAGCCAGCGCCATAACCACGAATTACAAACGGGCGTGGTTGATAATATTGGCTTAAAATAGCTAATGCGTTTTCACCATCACGAATTACATTTAATGCATGCGATGAATCGACCGCTTCAATACCTACTTTACAGTGGCCTTCTTTAATTGTACCTACATAACGCAGTACCTTGCCCTCTGCTGCCGCACTTTGAATACGGTCGTTAAACTCAGCATCTAAACTTGGCAGTTTAGCCATAAATTCATCTACGCTGTCGCCTTGTGCAAAACCTTGTGGCAATACTGACTCTACTTCTATATCGCTAAGCTCTAATTTCATGCCGGCTTCGCGTGCAATAATAAGTAATTTACGTGCTACATCGGTACCCGATAAATCATCGCGTGGGTCTGGCTCTGTAAAACCGCTTTCTTTTGCTTTAATGGTTGCCTCAGAAAGTGATAAACCATCTTCTAGTGCACCAAACATGTACGACAATGAGCCTGATAAAATACCGCTAAACTCAAGTAACTCATCACCTGCACCAAATAACGACTGTAGGTTATCGATTACCGGTAAGCCTGCACCTACGTTTGTTTCGTATAAAAACTTGCGGTTATTTTTTTGTGTTGCTGCAATTAAGTCTTGGTAATAATCGTACGAGCTGGTTGTTGCTTTTTTATTAGCGGCAACCACATGGAAGCCCGCATTTAAAAAATCCACATACTGAGCAGCTAGCGCATCAGAAGACGTACAATCTACAAGCACGGGGTTTACTAAGTGATTTTGTTTTACAAACTGCTCAACTAAATTTAAATCAAACGCTTGCTCTGATACTGCAAGCTTTTGCTGCCAGTCATCAAATGCAATACCTTCGCTGTCTAAATGCAATTGACGAGAATTAGCAACGCCATATAGGTTTAACTTAATATTACGTTTTTCAAGCCACGCTTGCTGGCGCTCTAACTGAGAAATAAGCTCTTGGCCTACTAAGCCACAGCCAAGTAAAAATACGTCAATTGAAGGGACGTGGGTAAAAAAGTTTTCATGGCATATTTTCACTGCATCGTTACACAGCTCGCCATCAATAACCGCCGAAATAGCACTTTCTGTAGAATCCTGCGCAATGGCTACAATGTTTACTTGGGCCTGTGCAAGAGAAGCAAAAAACTGTGCTGCTAAACCTTTGTGTGCGCGCATGTTATCGCCCACTAAAGTAACAATGGCAAGATTACGTTGTACTTGTACCGGCTCAATTAAGCCTGCTTGTAATTCAAGTTCAAATGCACTTTGTAAGGCTTCTAGCGCGAGCGCTAAATCGCTTTCGTGCACACAAAAGCTAATGCTAAATTCACACGATGATTGAGTAATTAATACTATCGATACGTTATCGTGCGCAAGGGCATTAAATACCTTAGAGGCCATGCCCACTTTACCTTTCATGCCTGGGCCTGACACGGTAAGCATTGCTAAGTCTTGTAAGCTAGAAAGCGCTTTTACTGGCTCATCCGATGAATAGTCGTTACCAATTAATGACCCTTGAGCATCTGGGTTATGGGTATTTTTAATTTCGCACGGTACGCCCGCTTTCGCGCACGGTAAAATGGTTTTAGGATGAAGTACTTTAGCGCCAAAGTAAGAAAGCTCCATCGCTTCTTTATAAGATAAGAAATCAACTTTAGTCGCTTTTTTGATGTAGCGCGGATCAGCACTGTACACACCATCAACGTCAGTCCAAATTTGGCAAATTTCAGCATCTAAACATGCCGCTGCAATAGCTGCAGAGTAATCAGAGCCATTACGACCAAGTGTAGTAAGTTCGCCTTGCTCGTTGCTTGCTGTAAAGCCTGGCATAATGTAAATGGTGGCTGGGTTTTCTTTAAGTACTGCTTGAAAGCGTGCTTTACTCGTTACTAAGTCGGCCTCAGCATCAATGTAGCCACCAGTAGAGGCAACACAACGCGTTGCTTCAAGGTATTGTGCATTGTGCGAGCTTAATAAACTTTGCATTAGCGATACGCTAACACGCTCACCAAAACTAATTACAAAAGCACGAATTTGATCTGGGCAGCACTTAATAAGCGCCACACCATCTAGCTTATTTTTAAGCTCATTAAAATCTGGCCAGTTTGTTACTTCGCCACTGCTTTTTTCTACTTCTGCTTTTAATGTCTCGCATCGGCTTAGTAAAGCTTGCCATTGCTGAGAAAAATCTTGACCTTGCTCAGCGGCACTTGCCAGCGCAACTAATGAATCAGTCATACCACCGGGTGCAGAAAGTACCAGTAACATTTCATCTTTTAACTGTGCTTTTACCAGCAAAGCTACTTGTTGCAAACAGGCAAAGTCGGCAAGCGAAGAGCCTCCAAATTTTAAAACGCGCATTATTTATGTTCCTCATCCCATAAAACGAAAAAAGGCCTGTGTTCTTAGTGAACACAGGCCTTTAAATTTGTTGCACCGACCTATGCCACTATCCAGTAAGAATGGTGGTTGTAATAATAATGGTCAGTGCGCGATTAATTGTTTTCATAGAGCTAAGACTGCCTTAACAAAGGCTATGCTGTCAACCCCAAATTAAAAGATAAAACAGCCTTTTTAAACATGAAAAAACCTAATGAATGCCAAATTTATGCAAAACTTCACTTAAAGCCGATTTATTAATAGGTTTATTTATAAAGTCGATAGCACCAAGCTGCGCGACTTTTTGCTTCATTTGTTGTTGTATATCAGCGGAGATCACCAGTACAAAACACTCTATTTTTTCTGCTTTAATGCGCTCCAGCACTTGTACGCCGTCAACTTCTGGCATGGTTAAGTCTAAACACAAAAGATCAAATTGCTGCAAGCGTAAAAGCGCCAGCGCATCGGCCCCGTTTGCGGCTTGTTGAATGTCGGCACTCACGCACTCATTTAAACAACGCACAACTTGTTTGCGTGCAACAGTGGAGTCATCACACACTAATATAGAAAATTTCATCATGTTAACTACTAAAATAACCTTTTAAAATTATAAAAACGAGCCGTCCGTTGGTTTTTGCTATTCTAACACGTTCCTAAAACTCTAACACTTTGCTTGTTCGCATAATGTAGTACTGTAACCTTACAATAAAACGTTAAATATTATTAATAATTGCCTTAGCTGCCTATTAAAAATCATCGTTTTTGAAATCTCAGTAGCCATTAAAATTAATTTAAATCAGTTTAGTGCACTATTATTAAAACAAAACGACTCAATAGCTGGGCTATCTCTTTAAAATATAAATTTTTTATTTATTTTTAAGGTTTTATTGACTAACTTTTAAGTTAGAAATTGCAACTTAGATATAATTACACCGGATGAGTAAATCCCATATGTTACAAAAAAGCCTTTCTAAGAAATTGTTAACTAATGTTTTATCAGTGTATTTTTTGCTTACCTTTGTGGTGACATGTGGACAGGTGCTTGCAGAATTTGTAAATACTAAAGACTACATTCGTGATGAGCTAAGTACGCTGCAAAAAACCTTTAGCCGAAGCTTAACACGCGCAATTTGGGAACTAAACACAAAGCAAACAATTACAACCGCAGAAGGCTTACTTGCTATACCTATGGTGGAGGGCATTATAGTGCGCGACGACAGCGGTGAAATTATTTCGCAGCTGGGGCGCTCTTTGGATATACACAAACTTTATAACCAACAACTCGTACAAGAGGAAGTCATTATAGAGGACACCAAATCGGGTCTCTTTGGTTATACCTTCCCCCTAATTTTTGAATTTTCGGGACGCGCTACTCAAGTAGGTGATGTGACCTTGTTCTCTAGCCGCGATGTGGTATTTAGCCGAATAATGGTATCTATTTACTTTTTAATTGGTAACGCCATGATCAAAACCACCTTTTTGATCATTCTGTTTTTAATGGCATTTAGAAAGCTGCTCACCGACCCTTTAAACGAGTTAACCGATCAAATAGAAAACTTAGAGCTTGATGACTTAGAAGGTCAACACATAGACATTGAGACCGAAGAGCATAACGAGCTAAACGTTATGGAGCAGTCTTTTAATAACTTAATAGATAAAGTAGTTCAATACAGAAAAGAGCTTGAGCATACCCAACGTGAGTTGATTGTTAGTAACGAAAAGCTCGACCAGCACAATATACAGCTTGAACAAGATGTTGCCCGTAAAACGTCAAACTTAAGCCAAGCTATGATGGATTTACAACAGCAAAAGTACGAACTAGAAAAACAAAAGCTGGTACTAACCGAAGAAGTTGATTTACGCAGACACACCGAAGAAGAATTATTAACTAAACAAAAAGAGCTTGAACGCTACCTAGACGAGCTAAGCCTTGCTCAAGAGCGCTTAGTAGGCACCGAAAAAATGGCTGCACTAGGCGGATTAGTCGCGGGTATTACACACGACATAAACACACCTATTGGGATTGGTGTAACTGCTATATCGTTTTTACAAGAGCGTTTAAACACGTTAGAAAATGCCTACAAAGAAAAAAAGTTATCGCCCAAAGCATTAGAAGAATTTATAAACGAAGCCAAGCAAAGCACGAGCTTGCTTACAACCAACCTTGATAGAGCCTCTGAGCTTATTGCCAGCTTTAAACAAATAGCGGTAGACCAAGCCAGTGAAGCTGTAAGAACAATTAACTTTAAAGATTATTTAAACGAAGTAATTTTATCGCTCCACCCTAAACTTAAAAAAACCAAGCACACCATAAATTTACAGTGCCCGGATGATTTAGTTCTTAACCTGCCTGCAGGGGCAATTAGCCAAATTTTTACTAACTTAATTATGAACTCAATTATTCATGGTTTTGATAATATTGCGCAGGGCAATATTGATATAAATATTAGCGCCGATGACACACTCCTTATTATTGACTACACCGATAACGGCAATGGTGTAACAAAGGAGCAATTAGCCAAATTGTTTGACCCATTTTTTACGACAAAACGCGACCAAGGCGGCAGTGGGTTAGGCACACACATAACCTTTAACTTAGTTAAGCAAACACTTAGCGGCTCAATAGAAGCAAGCAGTGAGCCTGGCAAAGGGCTTCATTACCATATTGAATTTCCTAAAAACATGCCAAAGCCATTATTTAATCAATAACGGCTTTGCTTAAAATCAGCCATTTCGAGAACCCCATTTTATTGCTATGATTGAGCAAATTTAAAAGATGGAAAAGTTACCTTATGTGGTTTAGTAACCTGATTTGTTATCGCTTTAAGCAAGATGTTTCGTACACTCAAGAAGAGTTTGAAAAAGCGTTAGAACAAGATGTATTTCGCCCTTGTGGCTCTCAAGACCTTTCTACATTTGGTTGGACAAAAGCATTTGGTAAGCATGGTGACTCGCTGGCGCATTTTTCACAAAAAAGCATTTTAGTGTGTGCCAAACGTGAAGAAAAAGTGCTGCCTGCATCTGTTGTTAATGAAATGGTTGCCGAAAAAGTAGATCAAATAGAAGCGGAAGAAAACCGTCCTGTTAAAAAGAAAGAAAAAGACGAGTTAAAAGAAAACATTTTAACTACCTTATTACCTCAAGCGTTTAAAAAATCGAGCCTACAGTTTGCTTTTATTGACCAAGAAAACGGCTGGGTTGTAGTTAACAGCGGCAGTTTTAATAAAGCAGAAGAGCTACTTGCATTGCTGCGTAAGTCTCTGGGCACATTACCGGTAGTACCTGCTTTTGCAAACTACGACCTAGATGTATTTTTAACTGATTGGTTAACTAACTTCAGCACCCCTGAAAACTTTGCTATAGGTTTTGATGCTGAGCTAGAAGAAGCCGACGACAGTGGCGCACAGGTTAAACTAAAAGGTCATGATTTATCGTGTGATGAAGTTAAATCGCACCTAGAAAATGGTAAACGCGTGACCAAACTTGCACTTGACTGGCAAGAACGCCTTAAGTTTATGCTGCAAAACGATGGCTCTATCAAGCGTTTAAGCTACTCAGAAACTTTAAAAGAAGAAAACGCCGATATTCCTAAAGAAGATATGGCGGTTAAATTAGATGCTGACTTTATTTTAGCCTCAGAAGAAATCAAGCTACTGCTTGAAGAGCTGACGGCCGGTTTAGGTGATGCAGAAGATTTATAAACGCTAAAATTATAAGCGCTATTAAAACCAAAAAAAGCACGACTTAGTCGTGCTTTTTGCTTTTACCTTTATAACTGCTAATTAGCTAAATGTGTCTTTTACATTTTCGAGCATGTCGTTGTATTCGTCACTTGAAAATAGCTGCATAGAAGGAATAACGCCTTTATCTATGTAAGTTTGTAAAGCCGCTGATTTATCAGAAACCTGTAAAGTCCCCTCTAAAATAGCGCCAATACGAATAAAATCAACATAACCAATCTCTTCAGGGCGATACGTAGGGTCGGCCCAATGCCTAGCAACATTTACAAATTCAGGTGGAAACTCCCACGCTCCCATAATTGAGCCACCAATTTTACCACTGAGCTTTTGAATTGCATGTGCTAAAAAGCTTGGGTTAGCAAACACCTCTGGGTGGCGCTCAGCTTCGGTTAAAATAGGCAATACACCAATGTTATATACCAACGACGCCAACGTAATAGCGTCACTATTTAACGATGTACGTTTATTATTTTGTAAATAAAACGCCATAAGCGTTATTGAGTGCCCCGCCACATTTAGCGTTTTTTGCCACGCTTTACTCATGTAGCCTTTTATTAGCTCATTATTAGAAACAAACAGCTGCTCCATTGCCATTGCGGTTGCTATATTTTTAATTTGGCGTAAACCAATGCGCGTAACCGCTTGCTGTAAGTTAGACACTTTAACCGCTCGGCCCATAATTGCACTGTTAGCCACTTTGATCATGCGCGCTGAAAGAGCCGGGTCTTGCCCAATCACATCTGACATTTGCATTAGGTTTACATCAGGGTTATCGGCCGCTTGGCGCACTTTAATTGCAACTTCAGGTAACGTAGGTAAAACCAAAGTGTCGTTATTGATTCTATCAACCAAAATCGTTAATAGTGCATTTTCTGTAGACATAGAACTGTCATCCTTTTGTTTCTGGGCCGCAATGCAACTGCTAACCTCGGATAAAATGAGTAATACAATGAGTATTATCTAACTTACCGATAAAGTTAAGAAAATTATATAAATTAATTGTTATTATCGCCTGCAGACGCGGTACAACGCCAAACACTTGCTATTTACCATTTAGTTTTGCTTTAATGCAGTCACTATAAGGAAACGTTTGTACGCGCTAGCAATTAAATTTAAGCGTACAAATAATTAAACTTACTTTTTTAACAGGCAATCAAATGATCTTAAACAAAATTAGCCAAGCAATTTTACTCTCAGGCGTCGTTTTTCTTAGTGCATGCTCAGAGCAAGCCCCCTCTTCGACCGAAGCCACAGGTGTAGAACTTGCTCAAAAAAGTGCCGCGCAAGCTGGCCCAGATTTAATTAATATTGATAAACAACGTTTAGATATTTACACCGACTTTAGCCTAGAAGCCGACCTATCTCATTTAAGTGAGAATCAAAAAGCCATGGTTGCTAAGCTTATCGATGCCTCTAAAATTATGGACGAGCTATTTTGGAAGCAGGCTTTTGGCGATAATAAAGACGCTTTTTTAGCAAAACTAAGTGATGAAAAAGTACGTAAATTTGCTGATATTAACTACGGCCCTTGGGATCGTTTAAATGGTGACGAACCGTTTTTATCAGGTTACAAAGAAAAAGCCCTTGGCGCACAATTCTACCCAGCCGACATAACAAAAGAAGAGCTAAATAACGCCGACGTAGAAGATAAAAAAGGCCTTTATTCATTAATTAAACGTGATGAGCAAGGTAACCTTTACAGCGTGCCTTACTCAAAAGAATATGCTGAGGAGTTAGCTAAAGCAGCAGATTTATTACGTGAAGCCAGTAAGCTTGCCGATGACAAAGAATTTGCTAATTACTTAAACCTACGTGCTGATGCACTACAAAAAGATGATTTTCAGGGTTCTGACTTTGCCTGGATGGACATGAAAAATAACCCAGTTGATGTGGTTATTGGCCCAATTGAAACCTATGAAGATCAACTCTTTGGCTACCGCTCTGCTTATGAGTCGTATGTACTAATTAAAGATTTAAAATGGAGCGAGCGCCTAGCTAAATTTGCGGCCTTTTTACCAGAGCTTCAAAAAGGTCTACCGGTAGATGCTAAATATAAACAAGAAGTGCCAGGCTCAGACGCTGACTTAAATGCTTACGATGTGGTTTACTATGCAGGTCACTCAAATGCGGGCAGCAAAACGATTGCCATTAACTTACCAAACGATGAGCAAGTACAGCTTGAAAAAGGCACTCGTCGTCTGCAGCTTAAAAACGCAATGCGTGCAAAATTTGATAAAATTTTAGTGCCAATTGCTGAGCAGTTAATTGTACCTGAGCAACGTAAGCATATTACCTTTAACGCCTTTTTTGCCAATACCATGTTTCACGAAGTGGCTCATGGCCTAGGTATTAAAAACACCATTACAAATAAAGGCACTGTGCGCCAATCATTACAAGAGCACGCAAGTGCACTCGAAGAAGGTAAAGCCGATATTTTAGGTTTATACATGGTTGAGCAGTTACTTAAAAAAGGCGAAATTACCGAAGGCACATTAGAAGATTACTACACCACCTTTATGGCGGGTATTTTCCGCTCAGTACGTTTTGGTGCATCAAGCGCACATGGTAAAGCCAACATGATCCGCTTTAACTTTTTTGCTCAAGAAGGCGCTTTTTCTAAAAATGAAGAGGGTTTATACCGTGTAAATATGGAAAAAATGGGCGTGGCTATGGCTAAGCTGTCGCGCTTAATTTTAACATTACAAGGTGACGGCGATTACGAAAAAGTAGATCAACTAATTACCACTCATGGCGATATTAAAGAAGAGCTTGCTAAAGACTTAGAAAAACTAAGCCAAGCGAATATTCCGGTTGATGTAACCTTTAAACAAGGTAAAGACGTGTTAGGCCTTAACTAACCCAACACGTAATACTTTGTAATAGTTTAATAAGGCGCTGTAGTTTATAACTGCAGCGCTTTTTTTAGCGCTATTATTTGCTCATCTGTATATGGTTTTGCAGGAAACTTACCCCACACCGGTGCAGGCCACGCAGCATCAGTTGTAAAACGTGCAATATGATGAATATGTAATTGCGGCACCATATTACCCAAAGCGGCCACGTTTAATTTATCAGGGCTAAACACTTGCATAATAAGCTTGCTGAGTTTGGCCGACTCTTTTAAATATACAATTTGATCGGCATCAGATAAATCGATGATCTCTTTTAAATTAGGTTTTCTGGGCACCAATACAAACCAAGGGTATTGGCTATCGTTAAGTAATAACACCTTACATAAAGGCCAATCTGCCAGTTCTATACAATCGCGCTTAAGCTCTGGGGCGAGTTCAAAAGTGTGGTTCGTCATCGTCACATCCTAGTTAGTCTTTAATAATGGCCACTTTATAGCATTTATTTGCAGTTGCACACGCTTAGCTTTACCATTTAATACAATATTTATAATAAGCTAAGGCAACCTTGTGCTAAAAAAAATAAAACACTTAACCCTCGCACTACCGCTAGCTGTTGGCGCACTAAGCGTACAAGCAAAACCATTATCGCTAGAGCGTATTTTTGATGATCCGAGCTTGTCGGGTAAAGCTCCCGTACAACTTAAGTTTTCACCAGACGGTAGCCGCGTAACTTACCTGCAAGGTAAAACCGATGACTACAACCGTTATGATTTATGGGAATACAACTTAAAAGATAACACCAACAGAATACTGGTTGATTCTGCAAAGCTGTTTTCAGGCCCAGAAAACCTCTCTGATGAGGAAAAAGCACGCCGCGAACGTCAACGTATTTTTGGTAAAGGTATTTTAGAGTATAAATGGTCTAAAGACGGCAAAGCCCTGTTATTCCCACTCAATGGTGACCTGTATTATTACGAGCTTGCATCTGGTAAAAGTAAAAAACTTACCAATACAGAAGCGTTTGAAACCGATGCCCGTTTTTCTCCTAAAGGTAACTATGTATCGTTTATTCGCGAGCAAAACCTTTACGCTTTAGCACTTGATTCAGGTAAAGAAATACAACTGAGCAAAGATGGCGGTGGCGTTATTAAAAACGGCATGGCCGAATTTGTAGCGCAAGAAGAAATGAGCCGTATGACTGGCTACTGGTGGGCAGGCGATGAATCTAAAATTGCATTCACTCGCGTAGATGAAACCCCAGTAAAAGAAGCTATCCGTAACGAAATTTATGCAGACGAAGTAAAGCTATTTAATCAGCGTTACCCATTTACAGGCACCGACAACGTTGAAATACAACTTGGCGTTGTGTCTTTAAATAATCAAAACGTTGACTGGGTTGATTTAGGTGACGATAAAGACATTTACATTGCACGTGCTAAATGGCTAAAAGACAGCACTACCCTTTCGTATCAATGGCAAAATCGCTCACAACATAAGTTAGAACTACGTTTTTACAATAGCGATACTAAAACGCAAAAAGTAGCGTTAACAGAAAACAGCGATACGTGGATCAATTTAAACTTTGATCTGCATTTCTTAAAAGACAAAAAGCATTTTGTATGGGCTTCTGAGCGCGATGGTTTTAAACACCTTTATTTGTACCGCACTAATGGCCAGCTAATTCGACAAATCACTTCAGGAGACTGGGTTGTTGATAGCTTAAAAGGCGTGGATGAGAAAAAAGGCATAGTGTACTTTGCAGGACGTAAAGACACCCCGCTTGAAAGCCATTTATACAGCGCACCACTGTTTAAAAAAGGCAATATTAAGCGCATTACCGAACAAGGCCAATACCACAAAGTGGTAATGGCTAAAGACAGCAAAACGTTTATTGATAATAGCTCATCGGTAAACAAGCCTAACTCGGCGGCACTACGTAAAGTAAATGGCGAATTTATCACATGGCTTGAACAAAATAAGCTTGATGATAGCCACCCATTAACACCTTATTTAAGTGATTTAGCAACTCCAGAGTACGGCACAATTAAAGCTGAAGATGGCCAAGTAATGCATTACCGCTTGTTTAAACCAAGTAATATTGCAGACGGTAAAAAGCACCCAGTAATTGTTAATGTATATGGCGGCCCGCATGCACAACGCGTTACAAATAGCTGGCGCAGCAAAAACTTGTACTTTCAATACATGGCGCAACAAGGCTATGTTATTTTTCAGCTCGATAACCGAGGCTCATACAACCGTGGTAAAAAGTTTGAAGATGCTATTTACAAACACTTAGGTATTGTAGAAGTAGCTGATCAAATTAAAGGGGTTGAGTTTTTACGCACGCTTGATTACGTAGACCCACAACGCATTGGTATTTATGGCCACAGTTATGGCGGATACATGGCCCTAATGACCATGTTTAAAGCGGGCGATTACTTTCAAGCCGGTGTTTCAGGTGCACCAGTTACTGACTGGGCACTTTACGACACCCATTACACTGAGCGCTACCTTGGTCATCCAAAAACCAATGCCAAAGGCTACGAAGACAGCGCTGTATTCCCATACGCTGATGGCTTAAAAGGCCCATTAATGATTTACCATGGCATGGCCGATGACAACGTGTTGTTTACCCACGCCACTAAATTATTTAAACAACTACAAGATAACGAAAAACAGTTTGAAATGATGACCTACCCAGGCTCAAAACACAGCTTACGCGGTAAACAGGTGCAAACACATTTACACCAAACCATTACAAACTTCTTTAATCGACATTTTGATGTTAAATAATCATATGACGACTAAATAGACTAAAGGCTGATTGAAAAATCAGCCTTTTTTTTGTCTTAATAAGTTAGTGAGCCTAGATTAAACGCTTTTTTTAGCTACGCTTATTCTATGCGCTAAGGCGTACACTAATTGAGGACAAATTAATGCTTAACCTACGTAGTTTCAGTATTTTCCAGCGTTTTTTACTGTTAATAGCCATTGTTGTATTTGGCTTAATAGTACTTAGTATATCTAGCTTAACTCATCAATATAGCTCACTCAAAAACGAGCAATATCTAAAAACCCAAAATGTAGTAGAAACGGCATACAGTGTTATTGAGCATTACCACCAGCTTGAACAAAACAATACACTCACACAAGCGCAGGCTCAAACACAAGCACTGGCCGCTATAAAAGCGCTGCGCTATGACAAAACAAATTACTTTTGGGTAAACAACTACCAGCCCCAAATGGTAATGCACCCAATAAAGCCTGCGCTTAACGGTAAAGACTTAAGTAATAATAAAGACCCCGACGGCAAAGCACTTTTTGTAGAAATGGTGAACATTGTAAAACAACAAAAAGAAGGTTTTATACCTTATAAATGGCCAAAACCAGGAAAAGACCAGCCGGTAGATAAAGTCGCATTTGTAAAAGGCTTTAGCCCGTGGCAATGGATTATTGGCTCAGGCGTATACCTAGATTCAATAGATGAAGCATTTAGCGAGCAGCGTAATCTCATCATAATTAGCGCTTTAGTTATGATTATTGCTGTCATTTTATTAAGTTACTTTATTGGTAAAAGTATACTCACGCCTACTCGTCTTGCCGCAGACATGATGAAAAACATATCGCAAGGTGAAGGTGACTTAACACGTACGCTAAACGAATCGGGCAATGATGAAATATCAGAGCTATCACGCTCTTTTAATTTATTTGTTTTAAAAATGCGCGAGTCGTTAGTGCATGTATCGCACAGTGCAGATGATGTAAGCAGACACGCTCACACGGTGGATGAGTCAAGTAGAACAAGCCACTCCTTCATTGAACTACAAAACGACAGTTCCACACAAGTAGCCGCCGCCATGGAGCAAATGACGCACCAAATTCATGATGTGAGTCGTAATGCCGACGCCGCAGAACAAGCAGCCAATGATGCAGCGCACAATGCCTCAACCGGTAAAAACGTGGTAGCGAATACCATTACCGCCATAGAAACACTCTCAAGTAATATAGAAACAGTGAGCCAAGTAACTGAAGATTTAGCAAACGAAAGTAACAATATAGGCTCTGTGCTTGATGTGATCAGAAGTATATCGGAGCAAACAAACTTACTTGCACTCAACGCTGCTATAGAAGCGGCTCGTGCAGGCGAGCACGGCAGAGGGTTTGCAGTTGTTGCCGATGAAGTGCGCACATTAGCCAGTAGAACCGGGCAAAGCACAGATGAAATTCAAGCCATGATCACTAAATTACAAGAAGGCGCTAAAGCGGCAGTAGAGGCGGTAAAATCAAGCCAAGCACTGTCGGTGACCACGGTAGAGCAGGTTTCATCTGCCGATACATCGCTCAATGAAATAGAAAGGCTGGTATCTATAATTACCGACATGAACAGCCAAATAGCCCGTGCCACCGAGCAGCAAACACAAGCTGCTGACGAGGTTAATTTACGTATTAACGAGCTATCTCAATCAACCGAGCAATCACTAAATAATACAAAGCAACTTACCGATGCCAGCGATAACCTTAAACAAAGTAGCCAAGGGCTTTCGAGCGTGGTTAATCGCTTTAAATTAAAATAATTAAAAAACAGAAGCCCTGAATTAACAGGGCTTTTTTATTGTATAAGCGTTTTTAGCTTATACCATTTCGCATAATTAAGTGATCTATTTTTAGGATGGAAAAACGTGTTGATGGCTAGGCAAAAAATTTGCTATTTAGTTGTTCTAAATGAGAATTTTTTAACACAGATAGCGACACGTTTAGCCCCGAAAAATGATTAAGTATTATTGCGGATTGGTATTACATACAGTAGCGTGCAAATAAGCTGGTTACTGATGCTGCGGTTGGCTTGCCGTGCTGCCAATCACCGCCTTCAACACCACTACCAGCAATGTCCATATGTACATAAGGAAGCGGCTGCTCAGAGTCGTTACCGTGTTTATCAAGCCCACCAACAACGGCTAAAAACGCCATAGGGAATTGATGCCCACGGGCTGTAACAGCAGAGGCCGCATTATTGCTTGATAAAACATCATCAGCGAGGGTACGCGGTTTGATAAAGTCGTAATCTTCACGGCGAGAGCGAGAAACCTCAGCCGCATCTGCCCATAAATCACCACAATCCGCTATTTGACGAGAGATATTAGCACTACGTGCAGGTCCGTTTTCAACATACGCTCCGTAAGGACCCATAGCACGTGCCGCATGGCCTGTAAGGGTTGCTACGGTGAATAATGTTGGGTTAACTTCACCTTTGGCTACATCTTTCATTTCGCTAAGTAGGTCACCCATAGCTAAACGCCCTTCTGCATCGGTGTTACCAATGCGTACACGCACGCCTTCACGGCTAGTGATAATTTCATCTGGTACAAAACAATCTGAGCCAATTGAATTACGAACCACAGCTAAGTAAGAAATAACTTTAACGCCTTTAGGTTGGTAATCTGCCACGGCTTTCATAAAGCCCGCAACGGATGCAGCCCCGCCTTTATCACGGCTCATACCCGCCATGTAACCGCCTACTTTTAAATCGGCGCCGCCGGTATCGTAAACTAAGCCTTTACCAACAAACATTAGCGTGCGCGATACTTCACCTTCTGGCACGTATTCTAGCTTAACAACACGTGGGTGGTGGCGCTCAACCGCATAAGATGCGCGAGCAACGGTGCTAAGCATAGGGTAGTTTTTATCTATAGTGTTAATATCGTCAATCACATCAACCGCTACTTTAGAGCCTTTAAAAAGCTCAACACAGTAATCAGCAAAACGTGGTGGCGCCATACGTTCAGGCTCAGTACCACATAAATCACGTGCAGCATATTGCCCTGCTGCAATTGCATTTACAGCTTTAACTGTTTGCTCATTTGCATCTATTAAACCTATTTGCGTAATAGGCTCAATGCTTTCGCCGTGGTATTCGCGCGCCTCTAAAGGTTGCCATAATGCTTGGCATGCGCCTAAATACGCCACTTCTAATGCATGCTGGTAACGCGCATCTGTATGTAATTTTGGTAAGTAAATAGCAGGGTTTACACTACCCGCGGCTTTTGCTTCGTTAATCGCTAGCTTAGCGGCATCAAAGTAGCGTCTTACATCATCGTAATCGCGGTTAAGCGGCCCCGTAGGTGCTAAAACAATGCGTACATTATCAACCACTAAAAACGTAACTTGTTTACCAATACGAGAATCTACTTTAGCGTGTGATTCGATAGCATCACTTAATGAGTTATTGGCTAATTGAGAAAAGTCATCACTAATTATAATAAGTGCATCGTGAGAAAATGAGTCAAAGCTTGCACTAAGTGATTGTGCAGCTATCGCTTGAGGATATGCCATAAGTAAAACTCCTGTTAGAAAACATAAGGGGCTATTATCGTTGATATAAAAACACAAAACCAGCCAACTGCGATCAGCTCATTTTAATCTGGCAACTTGGTTTTACAGCTAACTAAAGTGACTCAGTGTTTTAAGAAGAAACTAACAACCACTATATAGCTTTTAGTAAAGGCAGCCCCTGCTTGCTCCACGTTTAAATTACTTTGCTAAAGCACTCTAAATTGCAAAAAAGCGTGTAGTTAATCAAGAATACTCAGTTGCAAATTTAAATTAGGTTCATTTTTAACACCCACTCCAATACCTAATAAACGCACTGGTTGCTGCATCCCGCGTTGATACGCCTTAGAGAGTAATTCAGTAAAAATAGCAGTATTTAATTGATGATGAGCTTGATCAGCTGAGGTAACAACAAAGTTTGCAAACTTCACTTTTACACTTAGCTTATTAATACGGTTTTGTAGCTGTTGCTTATTAAGGCGCGCTGTTAGCTCTTCCAGTAATTTAGGTAACTGATCTAAACATTCTTGTAAGCTGTTTTTGTTGTATTCATAGGTGTGTTCAACACTAAGGGATTTACGGACTCGCTCAGTGGTTACTTTACCAATATATTCGCCAGCACATTTTTGATAAAGCGATACACCAAAATTCCCCACATGCTGCTGCATCCAATTAACGCCTTTCTCGCGAACGTCTTTACCTGTGTATAACCCCTTTAAATTAAGCTTTTCGAGGGTTACTTTGCCCACACCAGGGATTTTACCCAGCGGTAAATTATTTAAAAACGCATCAACTTCATCCGGTAAAACCACAAATTGGCCATTGGGTTTATTTTCGTCACTGGCTATTTTGGCAATAAACTTAATGGGGGCAACCCCGGCAGAGGCAGTAAGGCCGGTATCGTTATAAATATCTGCTCTAATTTGCTGAGCAATAAGCGTTGCGCTGCCTTTGCATGCGGTGCTGTTGGTTACATCTAGGTAAGCTTCATCAAGCGACAGCGGCTCTATTTGGTCGGTATAGCGTTTAAATACAGCGCGTATTTGGTTAGAAATTTCTTTATAAACCGCCATGCGCCCAGGCACAATAACTAAATCGGGACATAATTGCTTAGCGTGGTAGTTAGACATAGCCGAGCGAACACCATATTCGCGCGCTATATAATTTGCTGTAGAGAGCACACCACGACGGCTATTACCACCAATCGCTAAAGGCACACTGGCAAGTTTGGGGTTATCGCGCATTTCAACCGCTGCATAAAAGCAGTCCATGTCGATATGAATAAACTTTTTCATTACCACATAACAACTGTTTATTTATACAGCCATTATTAAGGATTCACTTTCATTAATCAAGTCCATTAAAGCCTGTTTAGCTTGCTAAAGTTAAAGCGCGACTAGGTGTAGCGCGTTAAACCGTGCAAGCTTTAAACAGCTTTTTTAAAACGGCTGCTTAAAGCGCTTTGATTTTTTAAAGCAATGTAGCCAAAAAACAAACTCCAATAAAAACCCCGCAGCTAAAAGCATTATGCCGCCGGAGGCATTACCCATTGCATAGCAAGCAAAAGACGCTATAAAAACTAAACTGGCTAAAGCCCAATTAATTATATTTTGCATGTGTGTTCTCGTGTGTGTTGTCTGTGTTATTTAACTGTAGTCCTAAAAATAAATAGGTACAATCATCTTATAAAAAAACATGGCATTTATTGTCTTGAGCTACAAACACCATATTGATAACCTCATTCATTTAAAACTAAGAGTACACATACATGCAAAGGTTCAAAGATCAGCACCCTATTCATACCGATATCACCGTAGCATGGGCCGATATGGACGCCCTACAACATGTTAACAACGTGGTGTACTTGCGTTATTTTGAAATTGCGCGTATCGATTTTCTAAATAAAATAAATCAGTTTGATACGATTAAACCTGGTGGAATAGGCCCGGTCATTAGTGAAAACAATATTCGCTATAAACGTCCAGTGACCTTCCCTGATACCTTAACCGTAGGTATTACTATTTCAGATATAAAAAGCGACCGTTTTATGATGAATTACTCTGTATTTAGCCATGCTCAGCAAGCTATTACTACCACAGGCTATTCTCAAGTTGTTATGTTTGACTTTAAAACAGGACAAAAAGCGGCGATTTCAGAGCCATTACTATCGGCACTACACCAATTCGCTTAAGTAGGTTTATTGCGAATTGATATTAATTATCCACTCTCAAGATCTTACATAATTTAAGGATTTTAAATGCAATACAGTCCGTTAGGCAGCAGCGGTGTTGATGTTTCTAGAGTATGCTTAGGCAGCATGACTTGGGGTAAACAAAATACCCAACAAGACGCCGATGAGCAAATAGCTTATGCCTTGGCACAAGGCGTTAATTTTATCGATACTGCCGAAATGTATGCCGTTCCTCCTTCACCAGAGACCTACGGTAAAACAGAGCAAATTATAGGTAACTGGCTAAGTCGTAATGCGCAAAAGCGCGGTGATATTGTATTGGCGAGTAAAATTGCAGGCAATGGCTTGTCGTGGGTACGAGATGGCGGCGATATAACACGCAGCGCTGTCATTGAGGCCGTAGATAACTCGCTGAAACGCCTACAAACCGACTACATAGATTTATACCAATTGCATTGGCCTAATCGCTCTACCCCACATTTTGGCAGGCAGTGGCCAGGTAAACTCACTTTTAGTGACGTAGATACTGAGCAACAACAGGCGGGTATGCTTGATATTTTAGAGGGCCTTGATGAGTGTGTTAAAGCTGGGAAAATAAAATATTGTGGCCTATCAGATGACACCCCATGGGGCATTAGCCAATTTTTAAATTTAGCAAAAGCGCATAACTTACCGCGTATGGTGTCTATTCAGAACGAGTTTAGCCTAGCGCACGCTAAAGATTGGCCCTACTTAATTGAGCAGTGTATCCATGAAGACATTGCTTATTTACCTTGGTCGCCGCTTGCTGCTGGCCTGCTAACGGGTAAATACCTAAACGGCGCGCGCCCAGCGGGCTCGCGTTGGACATTTATGCAGCGCAATGGCATTTTTAGAGATACCCCTAACGCGCAAAAAGCCACGCAGCGTTATGTAGAGCTTGCACACGCAAGCGGCATAACCCCAGCCCAATTGGCACTTGCTTGGTGTAATCAAGTCGATGGCGTTACCTCATCAATTATTGGTGCGACCAGCATGGCCCAATTAAAAGAAGACATTGAGGCTTTTAGCATAACTTTAAGCGACGACACGCTAACTGAAATTGGCACTATTTTTAAAGATTACCCGCAGCCGTATTAAACCAAAATAATAGGCAGTTTTTTTACTGCCTTTTTCTCTCTTACATTTGAACATATACAAAGTAAAACTATACTAAAGTTACCTTAAAATGATTGTTTTTAGTGAGTTATGCTTAGAAATGTAATTTTATTCTTTGGTGTACTAGGTGGTTTAATGCGTTACGGGTACGCTGACAATACTCATCCAATTAAAGAAATTGTATGGTTACAAAGTTACACGCCCCCGTTTCATATGGATAAAGATTCGCATGCGCCGCAAGGTGGTATTTGTGACAACCTCACCGAGCAACTAATTAACAGCATTGATGATGTAAAACATACACGACTAATCGTGCCGCAAGAGCGAATTAATAAGCACTTAAATGAAGGCGATAATGTATGCTTTCCGTGTGTTATTCATAAAAAAACAGCCAATGGGGTGTTACAGTTTTCTACCCCCACCACGGTTTACCCGCCTTTTTCGGTTTTAACCACTCAAAAACTTGCTCCAGAAATACACGCTAAGCATGGCAGCCCTATTAAACTTATACATTTATTGTCAGACGAGCAATATGTATATGGTCAAGCCGCGGCGCGCAAGTTTACTTCAAAAATTAATAAAATAATCGAAAACACCACGGTGTATCATAAAGCATCGCTAAGCTGGAGCAGCGAAAATGAAAGCCAAGCTGTTATTGCTCGCTTAAGTCGCGGCTTTTTAGATTACACAATAGACTACCCGTTTATGGGGGATTATTTTGTCAATCACAGTAAGTTTAAAAATATAGTCAGTTTGCCAATTGAAGAAGACCCCAGAGAGTTTGTTTTAGGGGCTATAGGGTGTGCAGTAAGGGCACCGAATGATTTTGCTACCAAGGCGCTTAATAAAATAAATAAAGCGCTACATAAGCAGGTATTGCAATCGCCTGCTTATATAAATAGTCAGCGCTTTTGGTTAGAGCAAAGTTTTCCGCAGTTTACTAAGCATTACCAACAGCAAATACTTAACCCTATTGCGCCTGCCAGCTCTGCGATAACAAGCAGGTCGAATTAGCATACAAGCTTACTGTAAATACGCTGTTTGCAGGCACTTCCCCTACGCCTGCAGGCGTTCCTGTCATTATTACATCGCCATTTTCTAAGTGCATAAACTCATTAATTTCACTTAAAATATCTTTAGGCTTATGTATCATAAATTGCGTATCGCCTTGTTGAATAACGTTATCGTTAATTTTAAGCTCAAACGTAAACACCTGCTCAGCATCCGCTATAGCGACAAAGGGCGTTAATAATACCGAGCCGTTAAACGCCTTGGCGCGCTCCCACGGTAGCCCTTTATTTTTAAGCTTACTTTGCACGGTACGTTTAGTTAAATCCAACCCTAAACCTACGCCTGCCAACTCATTATTTTTAATAACAAAACACAGCTCGGCTTCATAGTGCAGTGTGTCGTTATTGTGCGTAGCAAATAAGGTATCCGTTATGGCACTGTTCGGTTTATTAAACAATACCATTTGATCTGGTAGCTCATTATTAAGCTCGGCAATATGCGCGGTGTAATTACGCCCAACGCATACTACTTTAGAGGGCGTTAATATCTCACTTTCTAGTTTTATCGACTGCATAAAATAACTTCTAAATTACGAGCTTATCAAGGTTTCTAATAAGCTCAGGTTAATCGGTTTCAAAAGTACATGATTAATATTTAAATCTTTGATCTGCTTAGGATCGGGCTCTGCACCACTAACAATCACTAAGCTTAAGTCAGGGTAACGTTCGTTAATTTGCTTCCCTAAATCTACACCACGCCCGTCAGGTAAGTGCATATCTAGCAATACCTTATTAAATTGTTGGTCATGATTGAGGGTTTGTAAACACTGTGCACACGTTGAGGTAATAACGGTTTCTACCCCTAAACTTTCTAGCAACAACTGCGTAATTTGCGCTGCATCTTGGTCGTCCTCAACCAATAAAAAGCGCTGTTTTTTCTCTATTACAGCTTTGTCGCTGTGAATGTTTTTAGCTTGAGGCGCATGCTCTGGCGATACTAAGTAATCTTGTAAGCATTGATACAAAGAAGAGCTATCAACGGGCTTTGGTATTACATCGTTAAAGCCAAGGGCTGCCAGCTCTTCATGTATGCCTTTCATAGTGGCGGCAGTAAGCGCAATAATTGGGCCTGTGTAGCCCATTTTTCTAAGCTCTATTGTCGCTTCTTTACCACCCATTACAGGCATATGTATATCAATAAAAATAATATCATAAGGCGAGCGATACGCCTCGGCAATTCTTACTTTTTCAAGCGCTTGCTGGCCATGTTCGGCGTAGTCTACGCGTGCGCCACAGGTACTGATCATATGACCTACTAGCATGCGTAAATCGCGCAAATCATCAACCACTAATACGCGGCCGGTCACTTTGCATGGTGCTGATTTTGTCTGTAGTTGCGAGCCACTACTAAAGTTTAATACTTGGCGTTCTACTTCGCTTATATCACCTGGGTACACCGAAATAGTAAAGGTAGAGCCTTCGCCCATTCTAGAGGTTAAATCAATACTGCCGTGCATACGCGCTAATAGCTCGGCACAAATAGCAAGGCCTAGGCCTGCTCCGCCAACAGAGCGCGATTCTACATCGGCTATTTGCTCAAAGGGTTTAAAAATTAATGCTTGTTTTTCAGGGGCAATCCCCATGCCTGAATCTTTAATACTAAAAAATAGCATTTCTTGGCCTTCAACCCACTCGGTCCAGGCACTAACCACTATTTCGCCCTTTTCGGTAAATTTAACCGCATTATTGATTAAGTTAATGAGTATTTGGCGTACGCGGGTGGCATCTACTCTAACAATAAGAGGTAAGGGCTGTAGAGACTCAAAGCGAAGGTTTAAGCCTTTATCAAGCACAGATACACGCATTAAGGTGTAAACATCAGCCAGCATGCTATCTAAGTTTACTTCACTTAAGGTGAGCTCTAATTTGTCGGCAGCAATTTTAGATAAATCGAGCACGTCGTTTAACAAGCTCAGCAAGTGCTTACCGTTTCGGTAAATAACCCCTAATTCGTTTTCGGCCTGTTTGCTAAAGTCGCTTTGCAGCAGTAACTCTGTGTAACCTAATATAGATGAAAGCGGGGTACGTAATTCGTGGCTTAAGTGGGCTAAAAATCTGTCTTTTGAGCGGTTCTCTGCCTCGGCTTTTAAACGCTCTACTCGCTCGCCTTCAACATCTTTACGCGCTAAAGCATAACGTATAGCGCGAGCAAACCGGCTCGAACTCATTTCTGTTTTTATAAGGTAATCTACCGCGCCGGCATCTAGTGCTGCAGAGTCTAATTCATCATTAGATTGCCCTGTAAGCATAATAATTGGCCCGCTAAACCCATTAGCAATGGCCTTTTTTAATACACTTAGCCCATTTGAGGCGCCTAATCGATAATCAAGCAAACAAATATCGTGATCGTTTTTACTTAAAATGCTTATTGCTTGCTCAGGAGAGCTTATCCATTCTATGTCAAATGTATGTGAATCTAACTGATCTAAGTAGTCGCAAGTGAGAATGTAATCATCTTCATCGTCTTCTACTAAAAGTAAGCGAGTCACTTTATCTAACATACTACCTCCTTTTAATTGCATTTAATAAGCCCCTAATTAGGGGCTTAATGTTGCTACTTATTTAGTCGTTAAACGTTGTCGGCAGCTCTACAAATTCTACCCAGTATTTTCCTAGGGTTTTCATTAAATCAACCAAGCCATCAAACGTTACCGGTTTAGTAATATAAGAGGCCGCTCCTAAGTTATAGCCTTTAACCATGTCTTCTTCTTGCTTAGAGGTGGTTAAAATAACAACCGGTATGCCTTTAAGGTTTGGGTTTGCCTTAATGGCCTCAAGTGCTTCACGGCCATCCATACGTGGCATATTTAAATCAAGCAAAATCAACCCTGGGCGTGGCGATGAATTTTTATCTTCAAACTTACCCTTGCGCTCTAAGTACTCTAATAATTCAACCCCATCTTCCACAAAATGCAGCTCGTTTAATACACGGCTTTCGGCTAGCGCATCTTGCGTGAGTAGGCGATCATCCTCGTCATCATCTGCCATTAATATTGTAATAGGTTTCACTTTTGAATACGGCATCTAAGCCTCTCCTTGAAGTGTGAAAAGCGTTGTTTCCACAGGTAATTTTATTATGAAGGTTGCCCCTTCACCGTCTTTACTATGAGCAGTAATTATCCCACCATGCCGCTCAACTATACGCCTACAAACTGAAAGCCCAATCCCTGTGCCTTTATATTCCGAACGCCCATGCAGGCGCTGAAATGGTACAAATATTTTATCAGCATACTCTTGTGAGAAACCAATACCATTATCTTTTATGGTAATAATTTGCCAACCCACTTTTTCGTTATGCTCTTCACTAAACTCGTCTTTGTGCTCGTACATTACGCTTATGTGTGGCTCAACACCTGGCTTTCTAAACTTAACAGCGTTAGACAGTAAGTTTAAAAACAACTGCTGCATTTGGCTTTTATCGGCTTGTATAACCGGTAGTTCGCCCACCTCTACGTGCGCATTGCTTTCTTTAATGGCAACTTCTAAATCACTTAAAATGTCGTTAACTACGCCTTTTAAGTCAGTGTCATCAAAGTCTCTACCTCGCGTTGTTACCCGCGAAAACTCTAGCAAGTCGTTAATAAGGTTAGACATACGTTGCGCTGCATTTTTCATACGGCCTATATAATCTATGCCTTTTTCACCCAGTTCATCTTTAAACATGGTTTCTAGGCGGTCACTAAATGCTTGAATTTTTCGTAGTGGTTCTTGTAAGTCATGGCTGGCAACAAACGCAAACTCTTCAAGCTCACGGTTTGAGCGGCTAAGCTCATCTGAATATAAGGTCAGCTCTTGCGTGCGCTCAGACACTTTTGTTGCAAGTGTTTCGTTTTGTATTTCAAGCTCCTCACGGTATTTAGCCGCGTTTCTTAAGTTTAGGCGTGTTAATAAAAACATACCTATTATTAAAAGCGCACTGGTTACCGCTGTAATAGCAAAGGTGATTTTTGCTTCATTTTTTATTTGTGCCAGCTTAGAAAAATGGCTCACCTTAAACAGTAATTCTCGGTCTTGAATATCATTAACTTTAACGCGAATATCTTTGTACAGCTCTCGCCCTCTGTGCGTATTTAATACATATAACGCACGGCGCTCTTTGTCATTAGTAGCCAACTTAACCGTTTGTTTAAGCTCTTTAATTTTAGCTTCTGTTAACACTAATAGCTCAGCAATTCGCTCAGCTTGGCCATCAATTTCAGAGTGTAGAGACTTTACATGCTCCATTTGCGATTCTATTTGCCCTATCGCATCGTAATAAGGCATTAAGTAGTCTTCTTCTTCGGTGAGTAAGTAGCCGCGCTGGCCAGACTCTGCCTGCACAATTGATAAGTGAAGACGCTCAATAGCATCGGCTAATAAGCTGGTGTTATCCAAGCTTTTTTGCGTTTGCGTTAATCCCTGAATAGTACTTAATGCCAAAACTGCATTGCCAACAACAATACACAGTACTATTGCGATAAAAGCGGCCCACGTTATATTCGTTTTACCCTGCTGCTTTTGCTTACTCATTATGTGTAAATACCTAATTTTAAATGACTACTTATTATTAAAATCAGTAATGTTTTGCAAGCTTTCGCTACATTGCTGACAGTTTGAAATTATTTTATCGAGTGCTGCTAACGCTTTGTCTTTTGGCATATCGTTTTCTAATACCAGTTTAATGAGCTCTGCATTCATAGAAATTCTATTCAGTGGAGCTCTTGCATCATGTACCAATTTATTTAGCGTATTAACTTCTTTTTCATCACTCATATTACTTCCTATACTTATTCAACCTGAACTCTGGTTAAGAGACTTACTAAAATATTAAATTATAGTGATAACCAAATTCTTTTCTCTAGCCAGAGATTTTCAATGAAAACAAGGCGAATTTACGCGTCAATAGCTGGCCTATTGCAAGCAAATTTAACGCAGTTAACGTTGAAAATAGCTGCTAGAGATAGGTTTATTATTCAGAGTTCAGGTTATTTATATTCTCCAATTCCGCCGTATGCGTTTAATCGGTTATACAATGTTTTTGTACTGATCCCTAGCATTTGCGCAGCTAGCGTTTTATTACCTTGCACCTTATCTAGCGTGGCGTGGATTAACTCTTTTTCGACTTCTTCAATGGTTTGCCCTGCCGAAACGTGGTTGTCGGCCACTTGCGTATTTACACGCGAAAACGGCGACTCTAAGTTATCCGGAAGTGTAATTTCGCTCGATTGTGGGTCGCTCATAATAAAGGCGCGATGGATAGCGTGGCGAAGTTCACGCACATTGCCTGGCCACTCGTATTGCTGTAGTTCTTTTAGCTGCTCATTGTGCCAATAAAACGAAGTGCCATTTTCATCATTAAGTTGCTCTAAAAAGGCTTTCGCAAGCAGTGGAATATCTTCTTTTCGCTCTCGCAGCGCAGGAATATCAATGGGGAAAACCGCAAGTCTAAAGTAAATATCTTCACGAATAATATTGTTTTGCGCTAAGTCGGTCAGCGAACGGTTAGTCGCAGAAATAACGCGGCAGTTTATAGGTAATTCACGATTGCCGCCTACACGTGTTACTTTTTTAGTTTCAAGCACACGCAGTAAGTTTGGCTGCATATCTATAGGCATTTCGGTTACTTCATCTAAAAATAACGTACCGCCGTCTGCTTGCTCAAATACCCCTTCTTTACGGGCAATTGCACCTGTAAAAGCCCCTTTTTCATGGCCAAATAACTCACTACCTATTAGCTCTTTAGACAAAGCACCACAGTTGCTCGCCACTAAAGGGCCTTCGCATTGGCTAGCGTTATGAATTGCTTGGGCGACCACTTCTTTACCTGCACCGCTTTCCCCCATGAGCATCACGTTAGCATTGGTTTTAGCTACGCGCTCTATCATGGTGTAAAGCTTTTGCATTGGCTCTGATTCACCAATTAAGCTATTAAAATGGCGAGTAATAGCCGGAACTTTAGCTTTTTTAGCTGTTTTTTTAGGGCCGTTTAATACCAGCTCTAGGTCTTCGCGTTGCAGCGGCTTTAATAAATGCCCAACATCTTGCTCACACATGTCTGCCAAAATCCCTTTTACTGAAGGGTGGCCAGAAATAAGCGTCACTTTTGGAGACTGCCCAATCATTTTTAAATGGTCGAGTAAATGAAGACCACTGCCATCTGGCAGCATAAAATCGAGTAATACGTGATCAAAGGTATTATTTTCAAACCATTGATGTGCTTCTTTTAAGCTAGTTGCAGTACAAATGTTGTGCCCGAGGAATTCGACAATGTGGCAAACAACGTCACTAAATTCAACGTCATCATCGACTAAAAGTATGTTTAACATGATAAATCCCTATGCTTTTCTTCTTATTCTACGCACCCTATTTTGCAAATAAAAGGGGCTACTAGAATCTCTTAAAAATGATTAAACTATTGAGTCTTTTAACGTTTAATTTTAACAACCCAGTATGTACGTAAACTTAAGCCATACCGATCATAATTTTTAAAAATAATTAGAATTATTTTTACTACTCGCCTAAGTATACCAGCTGATATAATTTTGCTTTTAAAAAGGAGACAAAATGCAATTATTAAAAACAATGGTCCACCCTGGCATAAATTTAAACCAAGGCACTCAATTTACCCGCCGCACAGGCCGCGCCATTGTGATTAAAGATGCACACATTTTATTAATGTATACCAATCGCTACGAAGACTACAGTTTACCCGGCGGCGGTGTAGATGAAGGTGAAACCCTAGAGCAAGGGTTAATAAGAGAGCTTAGCGAGGAAACTGGCGCGCAAAATATACAGGTTATTAAACCCTTTGGGTTATACGAAGAGTACCGCCCTTGGTACAAAGACGACTTTGATATTATACATATACAGTCGTATTGCTATTTATGCGATACAGACAAAGAGCTTGGCAAAGCACAGCTTGAACATTACGAGCAACAAAATGGTATGACGCCTAAATGGGTCAATATATACGACGCCATTGCACACAACGAGCGCACAATGAGCCTTAGTGAAAAGCAAGGGCTGTCTATCATTCGTGAAACTTACCTACTAAAACAAATAGCACAGCAACTATTTAACTAAGGCTGTAAAATTTGCATAAAGCAGTATTTTTTACTGCTTGCTCATCACTCGCTTTTTATTTACATCCCACAATTAAATTTAAAGCGACTACTATTCAATAACTTAAGCTCTATTTTACTTTATAAAACAAACTGGCTTTGTGTTTGCACCCTTACTGATAACTAATTTGTAAGGAGATAAAAATGAGTAACACAGTTAAAACAATCAACCCCGCAACTGAACAAACCATTGATACCTACACGCTGCTTTCTCAAGAGGAAGCTGAGCAGGTAGTCGAAAAATCTCACGAAACATATTTAAAATGGCGCCAAACCTCATTTACCGAGCGTGCTAAGTATTTAAATAAACTAGCCTCTTTATTTGAAGATCAAAAAGAAGCCATTGCTAAGCTAATGACCGAAGAAATGGGTAAAGTGTACGAGCAAGGTTTTCAAGAAATTGAACTGTGCGCTGGTATTTGTCGTTACACAGCCGAAAACGGCCCACAAGTACTTGGCGATGAAGAGCGCGATATGGATGGCGGCCGCGCTATTGTTAGCTACCAACCAACGGGCGTTTTATTAGGTATTCAGCCTTGGAACTTTCCGTTATACCAAGTAATTCGTTACAGTGCTGCTAACATTATGGCCGGTAACACCACCGTACTTAAACATGCCGGTAATGTATTTGGTATGGCAGAGAAAATCGATACCCTGTTTAAACAAGCGGGCTTCCCTGAATATTGCTTTAGCAACTTACTTATTGATGGCAAAACTGCCAGCGCGCTTATTTCACACAAAGCAATCAGCGGCGTAACATTTACAGGCAGTGACGTTACCGGTAAAAAAGTAGCTGAAGAAGCAGGTAAATACGTTAAAAAAACAGTGCTTGAGCTTGGTAGTAACGATGCCTACTTAGTACTTGATGATGCAGATTTAGACCTTGCTGTTGAAACCTGTGTTACAGGGCGCATGATCAACAACGGCGAAACCTGTGTATCGGCAAAACGCTTTGTGGTTGTAGAGTCATTATATGATGACTTTAAAGAAAAAATTAAAGCGCAATTTGAAGCATTAAAAATGGGCGACCCAATGGCCGAAGATACCGATCTAGGCCCAATGGCACGTGAAGATTTACGTGATAAAATTCACGACCAAGTAATGCAATCTGTTGAAGCAGGTGCAAATGTTGTAACAGGCGGTGAAGTACCATCGCAAACAGGTTACTACTACCCACCGACTATTCTTGATAATTTATCGCCGGGCATGCCAGCATACGATGACGAGTTATTTGGCCCTGTAGCCTCGCTCATAAAAGCAAAAGACAACGACGATGCAATGCGTATCGCCAACGACTCTCGCTATGGTTTAGGCGGTGGTATTTTCTCTAAAGATGAGAAAAAAGCCATTGAACTAGCTAAAAAACACTTTGACACAGGTATGATCAACATTAACGGTTACGGCCTTGCCCAACCCAACCTACCGTTTGGTGGTGTTAAAGAAAGTGGTTACGGCCGAGAGCACGGCGGCTTTGGTATGCGCGAATTTGTGAATATCAAATGTATTATGATCAATAGCTAATATAGCTTTAAATTCCAATACATAAAAAACCTAAAAGTGGGTAACCGCTTTTAGGTTTTTTTCTTTAAAAATTAGATTACAGCAGAGCTCACCCTTATTAAGCCCAAACTACTGCGCAACCACACGCTAATAGCTGAAAATATGCATGTTTCTTCTTAATCATTATCAACATTAAAAAATAATATAATAAATTCTGAGGCACTAATTGCAGCTAGTTGCATTATCAGCAAAAACATAATACCCACTCCAGCTTGAGGATCAGACTTTATACCAAAAATGAGAACTGGCGCTAAAATAATAGTAAATAATGCAGCTATAATTCTGATAAGAAAGAGTCGTTTATTTTGGTAGTTATTAGCGTTCGCTAAAAAATACAAAACCAAATAAGGTAATAGCATAAACGCAAAGCCAATGTCAGTTGGCATCCAGTACTTAATAGCAACTGCAACTAAAGATAAAACAGCAAGCGCCTTAACTGGGTAGTACATTTTTTATAATTTACACGCTTTCCTTTGCACGCAGTGCTTTATTACCACCATAACAAAATATTGCCGATAAATATAAAAACGTTAATTATCCAACGCAATCTATTTATTAGACTTAAGCTGACAGGCAATAATGAGCGATATATAGTCATTATGGGGGCTTTAGCTCAGTTATAATAAGAAGATACTTTCTCCTTTTTCACATATTGAAATAAGCTATATTAATCATAATATTTGTATCTGGTAATAACTTACAGCATTTGTTACTAATATACGTTAATAAAATAAGGATGTTTTCGCGCTAAATAGGTAAAGTTTCCTCTGATAAAGTGTTAACGCTCTTATTTATTTGCCTTAACTCATAAAGGAGAGAAATATAAACATGATTGAAAGTAAAAAAGTATGGAATTGGACAGCAGGTACTTTAGGTATCATTATACTTGGAGCTATAGGAAGTGGAGTATGGCAGATTATTGGTGAACCGTTAGTTACCAGTTCATTAAAATTTATTATTGATTCAATGGATCTCTTGTTTTCTTCTTATAAAGATTCAATCTATATAAAAGCATCCAAAGGGCTTCATGAAAGCTCCGCTAATAGTACTTATACACTTATAATTTTATTGTTTTCTACATTACCTGTAGCATTCATCGCTGGTAAGAAACTTGGAAAAAGGTCAAGTGATAAGGCTTTTAGTGATATTGATAAAGGTGATGTTAAAACCTTAACTGTAGTGAAAATAGCAATGGTTTTAAACTTTGTGCTAATGATCTCTTTGGCTTTAAATATTGTAACATCTGTTTCTTACGCTAATAGAATTGTTGTATATGTAGATACCTCTTTAGATAGGCTTGCTCCACATGTTGAGCCTATTAAAGTTTTAGAGCTTCGAGCTCGCTTTAGAGAAGTTAAATCTGCAGAAGATTACTATGCACTTTATGAGCAAATTGAATCGTTATTAAAGGTTAACAAATTAGAGTCATTAGCGGTAGAGCCTTTATAAAAGCACTAACAACCTAGGGGTAAAACTTGACTTTGCAATCAAGGTTTATGGATATTCGCTTTTGCCCCTCTTCTGCCACTCGACAACATAAATATTGATTATAACTGGTAAGGTATTTTACTGTGTCGGATGGCGCTTCGCTTATCCGACCTACACAAGCTAACAGCTAGCCCTCCTCAAACCTTGGCACTTTTCGCTTATCGGCTTTGCTCATAGCAAGCTCTTGAATTTCTTCTTGCTTTAGCTCTTTTGGCTTATCTTCTAATGAATGCTGCCTGGCGTTTTCATACACTAGCTCGGTAAGTAGTGCAAAGTGGTCTGAGCCATATTTAGCAAGGCGCTTAATGCGTTTTACTTTAAAGCCTTGGCTGTGAAATAAATGATCGAGCGGCCAACGCATAAAAAAGTAACTTGCGTGAAAGGTGTTATAAAAGCCACGGCCTTTACGTGGGTCTAAAAAACCACTTATTTGCATAAATAAACGGGTGCTGCGCGACCATGCCACATCGTTTAAATCACCGGCTACAATGGTCGGGCGTGTTGGCTTTTTAAGTGCTTTAGCGACCATTATTAGCTCTGAGTCGCGTGGGCGCGATGAGTCTTCTTCTGTTGGGCTTGGTGGCGCGGGGTGTATAAAGTGCCCTTGCATTTCAAGGCCTTCATTGTTTTCGAACAGGATATGAATTGAAGGAATATCATCTTCAATGAGCTCACATATTTGCGCATCAAGAATTTTAAATTTACTGTATAAATGCATGCCGTAGCGATTGTCTTTAGGGCATTCAATATAATAGGGGTAGTTTTTTTTAAGAACAGCTAATTTGTTTTCCCACCAGCTGTCGCTTTCAAGGGTAATTAATAAATCGGGCTGGTGTTTATCAACCAGTGAGATTAGTTGCTCACTATTGTGGTTTGACATAAGCACATTAGCCGACATGATTCTAACACTGTGATCTTCGCTCACTGAGGCCGTTTTAACTTCTTTTTTAGCAAGCCAAGTGTAAGGAAATATCCACTTACCTTGTAATGCCATGGTTAGTAATGCGGTTAAAGCAGTATACAAATACCCGCTATTGCCGCTTTGCCACAGTAAATAAAACGATATAATTGCAACAGCGCTGGCTATATAAAATACCTGTAGTCGAACAAAGTCGCAGCTGCGCACTAAGTAGTGCTGACTGTATGACATAGGTAATAAGGTCACTAATAAAAAAAAGCCAATGATTATAGCCAGTGCAATAAGCATTTAAATATCCTTATAAATTGTACTTAACGAGTTAAAATTGAAAGTATTTCTCGGGTATCGTGCACCATGTGTATAACTGTACTGTCTATTTTTATACTTACTGTACCATTATCTCTAGAACGTTCAATAACGCGGCCTTGTTTATATACGTTGCGGTCTAGGTAATCGCCTCTATGGTAACGCTTACTTAACCCTGGTGGCGTCCACCCAGCACGCACTAACTTTTTTTGCTGCTTTTTAGATAGTTTCTTACTGCTTTTATAGCTGTGCTGCTGATGTTTATGGTGACCATTTTTATGGCCGTGATTGTCTTTGTCGGGCTTTGCCTGTGCATTAACGCTAACCAAGGCACCCGCTAAAAAAACCGTATATAAAAACGCTTTCATAAATAATCTCTAATAATGTTAATAGCTAAAGATTATCAAACACGCCTGAACATCATATGAAACTGCAAGCAGCTATTTATCTCGGCTTATACTGTGTTTTGCAATGGCTGCGCATTATGGCTGGGTCTCGCAGTTTTAAATGCTTGGTTTTACGCCCTGCGTGGCGTTTGCGCCACACTTTAAAACTCCCCTTTGAAATATGCTCTCGCATAAACACGACCAGCTGTGAATAATTAAGCCCGTATAACTGCTCTATAGCCTCAAAGGGGGTTCTGTCTTCCCACGCCATTTCTATAATTCGCGATTGCTGCTCTGCGTTAAACATGGTTATCTCTTAAAATTTAAACTTATACGAGAAGAAAAAATACATAGATCATCACCTCAAAACCGAATATCGCTGTATAATAAACACACTAACATAAGAAAAAATCGGATTTACATTTATGCGCACATTATTGCTGCTTTTGGCTTTTAGTTTTTCTTCGCTTTTATTAGCAGCGCCTAATAAAACATTGCGCTGTGCAACTACTCATTACCCGCCTTTTACAATTTATGACGATGAAACACATACCTTTACGGGCATAGACATAGACTATTTAACTTTTATAGAGCGTAATTTGGAGGTAACCATTGAGTTGGTGCATTTACCGTGGGCACGCATTAAAAAAGAAATGACGTTAGGTTACTACGATTGTTACTTTGCGCTGGCAAATAATACCGAGCGTGCGCAATATTTAGAATTTACCACTGAGCCACTACACACCACCCAATTTGGTTTATTTAGCACAGAAAAAGCAAACCTTAATAATGACTTATCAAATTCACGCATTGCTATGCTAAGAGGCGTTAAATTACCCAATGTACTGGCAAAAGAATACAATATTAAACAAAGCAACTTTATGCATTCACTCTCCACTAAAGCCACATTTGATTTGCTTAATAAACAGCGTGTTGACTACGCAATTACTAATTATCAAGCCGGCTTATGGTACTCAAAAGGCTATAAAAACATACATGCTAAGCAGCTTGAAGGCTATGCCCTACCTGTTTATATTGCTTTTAAGCATGGCGTGGTCAACACCGCAATCGTTGATGAGCAAATAAAACGCTATAAAGCGCAATTCGGTGTGCATTAATAAGGTAGGCAATGTTAACTAAATTACCAAATTGGGTTGAGTACGGCGCGTTTACACTCGCCTTTATTGCTGGCATTGTGAATGCTGTAGGGTTATTAGGGTTTGAGCATCAGGCTATTTCTCACCTTTCCGGTAGTGTTACTTTACTTGGTATAAAACTAATGAGCAGTACCTCTGCTGCGTTACTACTAATGAGTATAATTTTAAGCTTTATGCTTGGCTCTGCCCTTTCTGGTTTTTTACTTACCGGCGGCTCGTTAAAGCTGGGACGCCATTACGACACCCTATTATTTATTGAAGGCCTATTACTGCTTTTAAGCACCTATTTACTCAGCCGCGCCCATGTTTATGGCATTACGCTTGCCTCTGCCGCCTGTGGTTTACAAAACGCCCTTGCCACTAACTACAGCGGCGCAGTAGTGCGCACCACTCATTTAACCGGTATTTTTACCGACCTAGGTTTAATGATAGGCAAAGCGCTAAAAGGTGAACCCTTTGATACCCGCAAAGGCGTAATATTTATACTTATTATTGCCGGCTTTTTATTAGGTGGAGTGTGCGGGTTTATGCTTTATGAGCACTTAGCCCTACTTGCTTTAACCGTGCCCGCTGGGGCTTGCTTTATATTATCGCTAACTTATCGGGTATATAGAATACGCGCACTTTAACGCAACCGGTTTAAAAACCGTTTAAAACACCTTACCATGGCGTTAATAAAGCGTTACTCACCTTAAAGGAATGTATGAAACCTTATATTTTGCCGCTGTTATTGCCTCTCAGCCACGTTGCACTTGCTGATAAGAAAAACGATGATGCAATAGAAACCATAACAACCACCGCATCACGTACAGAAGCACTGGCTACCCCCTATCCACTTACTATTAGTACCTTATCTGAAGCGCAGTTAAATAGCATTGCGCCTACTCATGTTGAAGAGTCGTTACAGCGTATTGCAGGTGCTAACGTACAGCGCGGAAATGGGCAAGAATACCTACCGGCACTTCGCTCGCCTGTGCTCTCGGGCGCGGCAGCCTGTGGCGGCATACTAACCCTTGAAGATGGCATTGCACTGCGTGCTGCAGGCTTTTGTAATATTAACGAGCTTTTTGAAGCGCATAGTGAAATGGCGCAGCGCATAGAAGTACTCAAAGGCCCCGGCTCTGCACTTTATGGCTCAAATGCTGTGCATGGTGTTATTAATGTAATAACGCCCGATACCACGCAAGGCGGTGGATTAGTCGGGCTTGATTATGGCTCATACGGATATGCCCGTTATAAGCTTCGCGCTGGGCAAGACTACGGCAACAGTGGTATTGGCATAAACGCCAGTGTTACCGACGATACCGGTTACCGTGATGATGAAAGCGTTAAACAGCAAAAAATAAATATTCGCCACCGCTTTGAGCACTCAAACCTATTGCTTACCTCTGGCCTTACATACACAAATTTAGATCAGCACACTGCGGGCTTTATTACGGGTTTTGAAAGCTATAAAAACGAAGACATAGCACAGCAAAACTTTGACCCCGATGCATTTAGAAAAGCCCGCTCATTTAGAGCGTGGAGCAACGCCCAGTGGCAATTAAAAAACGGCAATGTGCTTTCTATTACGCCTTATGTGCGCGACCAAAGCATGGACTTTTTTAAGCACTTTTTACCTGGCACCCCGCTTGAAACCAACAGTCAAACAGGCATAGGTGTGCAATCGCTTTATCAACATAACTTGCAAAGTAATGTAAAAGTAAACCTAGGGCTTGATGGCGAATACACCCGCAGCGATTTTACTCAAAGTCAAAACGAGCCAACTCAAGGCTCTGCATTTTTAGTAGCCACAGTACCGCAAGGCAAACACTACGATTACGATGTAAACGCAACCCTGTATGCGCCGTTTGCATCAATTGAGTGGCAATTAAATAAATGGTTTATTAGCGCCGGCCTCAGGTATGAGCATATGCAGTACGATTACACTAATAATATGCTCACAGGGCGCACAACAGAAGACGGCACAGAATGTGGTTTTGGCGGTTGTCGTTATAGCCGCCCAGCCAGTGGTAAAAATAGATTTAGCAATACCTCACCTAAATTTGGCGTGAGCTACAAGGCCAACAATAACAATACGCTATACGCTAACTTTTCCCGTGGCTACCGAGCGCCGCAAGCGGCAGAGCTTTACCAATTACAACGCGAGCAAACCACCGCCGATTTAAACCCCGAAATAGCCAATAATGCCGAGCTTGGCTTAAAAGGATATTACAGCAATATAAGTTACGCATTGGCTGTGTATGCTATGAGCAAACACAATACTATTTATCGCGATAGCGACTTCTTTAACGTTAATGATGGCAGTTCACGTCACAGAGGTATTGAGCTTGAAGTAGATTATGCATTAAGCAAAACGCTTAACTTACAATTTGCAGGTACGCATGCAAAGCACACGTATACCAATAATCAGTTAATTAATGGGCTAAATATAAACGGTAACAACGTAGACACCGCGCCTCGCAATGTGGCTAACCTTGATTTAACTTGGCAAGCCTTTAATAACCTAGCGCTTGCACTGCAATGGCATAGCGTAAGTAGTTACTATACCGACCCAGAAAACCTACATAGCTACGAGGGGCATGATATTTTAAGCTTGCGTGCAAAGTGGCAAGTTACCAATAATTTAGAAGTGCTTGCACGTATAATTAACCTTACCGATGAAGCTTATGCTGAGCGTGCTGATTACACCAGCTTTACTGGCGATAGGTACTTCCCTGGTAAACCGCGTAACGCCATGCTTTCGGCTACGTACACGTGGTAAAACCATGTATAAAGGTTAATTTAAATCGCCCATATATTTAGTGGGCGATTTTCCCATTACCTTTTTAAACATAGTTATAAACGCACTCACCGATTCGTACCCCAATAACGCCGACACTTGCTGTACACTTTGCCCATCTGATAGTGCCTGCAGCGCTGTAATTATATGTAATTGCATTCGCCACTTACCAAAGGTCATACCGGTTTGCTTTTTTATAAGCCGTGCCAACGTACGTTCGGTTAAAGCAAAATCGTGTGCCCATTGCGCAAGGGTTTTACGATTATTTGGCTGTGCGAGTAACTGCTGCCCCATTGCTTGAATAACCGTATGCTTAGATAACACAAAGTCAAGCGGCTGGGCGGGCATTTCAATTAATAAATCAAACAGTACCTGAGCTAAGCGTGCTGTTTTAGAGTCTTCATTATAGGCTTGGTGTTCGCTTGCTAGTTTTAGCATTAAACTTTTTACCAGCCCCGTTATTGCTAATGTACAGGTATGCTGTGGCATGCCGTGCTTATTAGCATCAATAAATACAAAACATAATTTGGCGTTATCAGATGCGCGATTGCTGTGTAAGGTATTTGCAGGTACCCAAATAGCACTGTGCGTTGGCACCATCCACATTTTGTTAGCCGCTTCGCAGGTAACATAACCATCAAGCGCTAAAATTAGCTGCCCCTTAGGGTGAGTGTGTAACGGGTATTCTTTGCTGCCTTGCGCGGTATCTACTTTGGCAATTATAGGCTGTGCCATGTGCTCGTAGTTTTGTAGGTATCCCCACCCTTTAGGCTCAAACATATTTTGTCAGTTTTTAGTTATTTAATGTCAGTATAGCTAAATTATAATACTGCTGATTTGTTTATACTAGCGCCAATAATTAGCTAACTTATTTTGTAATAATGACTCAAACACCTCACAGTAATGCTGGTATGTCGCGCTTTTCAAGCGTATTACTTGTTATAGGTATTTTACTTATTGCTGCCAATTTACGTGCGCCTTTTACAGGGGTTGCCCCTGTGCTTGAACAAATAATTGCGCATTTTAATTTAACCGCTTCGCAAGCAGGCTTTATTACCACCTTACCGCTAATTGCCTTTGCCATTATATCGCCTATGGCTGCAAGCCTGGCTAAACGCCAAGGGCTTGAGCGCACATTGTTTTTTGCTGTATTTTTAATATTACTGGGTATTGCCGCACGGGTGGTTAACTCATCCATTATGCTCTTTGTAGGCACAGCCATAATAGGCGCAGGTATTGCCATAGCTAACGTATTGCTACCAAGTATAATAAAACGCGACTTTGCGGCAAAAGTGGCGGTAATGACCTCTGCTTATGTACTCACTATGGGCATTGCCTCGGGTGGTTTTTCAGCATTAGTTTATCCGCTTAGCCAATATGAAGGGTTAGGCTGGCAGTTTGCATTAGGGGCAAGTGCACTGATTACAATTACCACTTTAATTGTGTGGATGGCGCAATTAAATAAACACACAAAACCGGTACAAACAGCACAGGCCTCAACACTTAACAAAAGCGTATGGCGCTACCTACTTGCTTGGCAAATTACCTTGTTACTGGGGCTAAATTCATTTTTAAATTACATCATTATTACTTGGCTGCCTAGCATACTCACCGAAGCGGGCCAAAGCGCAACGCAAGCAGGCGCGTATCATGGTGCTTTTCAAATTGCGACTGCCATACCTGGGCTTGTGCTTATACCTTTGCTAGGAAAATTAAAAGATCAAAGTGCGCTTAGCTTTATACTTGCATCACTGAGTGCGTGCTGTGCGCTAGGGCTACTTTATATGCCAAGCTTTGCATTAGTGTGGACGCTACTACTTGGCTTTAGCTCGGGGGCGTGCTTTATTTTAGGGCTGTCGTTTATTAGCCTACGTACCGATAACTCCACGCAAGCGGCTTCCCTTTCAGGTATGTCACAAAGTATTGGCTATTTGTTGGCGGCTATTGGCCCTATGGTAGCTGGGGCGCTACATACAAGTACCGGCAGCTGGAGTGCGCCGCTTTGGTTATGTGCGGGTGCAGGTGTGTTATGTGCTACATGTGGATGGTTTAGCGGCAAAAACACCACGCTTAATAATAGTTAACTTACTAGCTGCTGTAACCATGAAAACAAGCCCGTTGCTGGCTTTTTTGCAGGGTGATGCTTTTGCTCAAAGCGCTTATTAGCAGCTTGTCGCTGTTCGCGGCGCAGCTGTGCTAAATTAGCTTTTGCAGCAAAACGCAAACGCTGCTCTTGGGTTAGTTCGTCATTAAAGTTAATGGCTGACTTTTTAACTGCTCGGCTGCTTTTAGGTGAACTGCACATATTTTTCTCCAAATGACTGTCTTATAAATAGACAGTCATTTGGTTAAAAAAATTTCACACAAATTTAAAGCGCAACGTTATCTTTATAAAATTACGCAACCTAAAATTACTTACACCAATAGTGTTAAGTTATTAGGCATTTATAGCGACAGATAAATAGCGTGATAACAAGGCATGAATATCGACATGCAGTTGTTCTACATAAGAAATTTACAACGCTGTTAGCGCTCTATTTAGCACGTTAGAATGATTAAATATTTAAGTCGATTGGTGTTATACAGCACCAATACACTCTACTTCTACTAACGAATCAAGGGCTAACGCGTTTACTGCAAATGCACTACGTGCAGGATACGGCGCACTAAAATATTGCGTATAAATAGCGTTAAACGCTTTAAAATCGTTAATATTGGTAAGCATAACAGTGCACTTTACAATATTGCTCATGCTGTAGTTATGCTGCTCTAAAGTGCGCTTAATGTTTTCAAGGGTTTGCTTAGCTTCACCTTCAAAACCACCCGCTGCTAACTTACCGGTTGCAGGGTTAATCCCTATTTGCCCCGACATATAAAGCGTATTACCGGCTTTTACTATTTGCGAAAATGGTAAGTTAGGATTAGCTTTGCCTGTATTTAAAAAGTCGACATTACTGGGTTTTGCCTGGGCAAAACTCGTCAGTAGTACACTTGCTAATAAGGCTGTTTTTGTCAGTGTTTTCATTAATAGCCTACCTGTTTATTTAGGTGTAGTTTCAAAAGCCGGCACTTGGTGTAAATCGTTTAGCCATGTAAGCGTTGACTGCGACCAAATTTGCGCAGCTGGGGTAAATTCATCGCGCTGATCAACGGCCCCTATGCGCAGGCCGTACACTCTATCGGCTTTTGCTTCGTTCGTTGCGTAAAGTGTAGTGCCGCACGTACCACAAAAACCTTGTGCGCGTTTATTACCGCTTTGTGCTGTTTTAACATACTCTTTTGGCTCGCCTTTAGTAAATACAACCGAGTTTGGCTCAGCCATAATTACCGCTCTAAATGGCCCACTCGACATGCGTTGGCAATCGCTACAATGACATACAAGTACGTTATTATTTTGCGACTGAGCTTGGTATTTAATTTCACCACAATAGCAGCTTCCAGTAATTTTCATTTTACTCTCCTTGAGCATGTTTAAAGGTGTTTAACCTAAATAAGCTAAAATAATTTTAGGTAGTTCTTGCGCGTATTGCTGCGCCGATAAATCACAGGCTATCGCAGGGGTTAAATCGTGATACAGCACTTTATCAAGCAATGAGCTGACAATTAAAAATACTGCCGTACCTGCAGCCGCCTCGCTCACTTTGGTATCTGTTTGGCTAATTAGTTGCGCTAACCGCTGATAAATTACTCGCCTGTTTATGTGTTTATCACTGCCTAATAACTCACTGTGTAAACGCGAATTTAAATGCAGGGTTCTAAATACCCCCTGCTGTGATGATAAAAACACATAGGTTTTATGGCATAAAGTGTTAACTACATCGTCTAAGTTTTTATAGTGCTGCGCCTCAAGCTCACTTACCCAGTTATCTAATGCAATACCAAAGTCTTGATACAGCATAGGCAGCAGCGACTCTTTATTTTTAAAGCGACGGTAAAACGTACCTACCGACACCTCGGCGTAATCGGCCAGCTCTTTTATACTTATGTGCTCAAAAAACTTACTTTTTAAACTGTGATGCAGCGCTTTTAATAGTTTTTCTTGGGTTTGTTGACTGCGTTGTTGCTTAGGTGCCAAAAAGGGTTGATCAGACATAAATTTAAACGTGTTAGGTTAAAGTGCACACATAGTGCAGCTTGTTAATATAAACAACAATACCCAGCTAGCAATTACTTTACTCGCTGGGTAGTTATGTCGTTATTTTTGGCTATTTAAGTAATCTACCGCTAATTGGCTAAGTGTTTTTGTGCCCACTTTAAATGATGACTCATCGGCGTAAAAATAAGGTGAGTGGTTACTTGCTACCGTTTTTAAGTCTTGTTCTGCAGGCGTTCCACCTAAAAATACAAATACACTGGGTATTTCTAGGGCATAAAACGAAAAGTCTTCTGCGCCGGTTATTTTACCCATTTCTTGCACGTTTTGTTTACCGGCTGCTTTTTCAAGGCTAGGTAACATTTGCGCAGTAAGCTCAGGGTTATTAACCGTTACAGGGTAACCTTCGTGAATATGCACATCGGCCGTTGCCCCCGATGATTTAGCAATATGTGTAGCGGTTGTTTTAATATTTTCAAAGATTTGCGCGCGGTTATCCATATCAAAATTACGAATAGTGCCAACCATTTCAACTTCTTCAGGAATAATATTATTACGCACACCACCGGCAATTTTACCAAACGACACAATAGCGGGCTCTTTGGTTATATTAACTTGGCGGCTAACAATATGGTTAACGCCCGTTACAATTTGCGCAGCGGCAGCAATAGGGTCAACGCCTGTCCATGGTGCTGAGCCATGTGCTTGGCGACCGTGTACGGTTATTTCAAAGCGATCGGCACTGGCCATAAACGGCCCACTTCGATAGCCAATTTTACCCGTATGTAGGCTCGATGTAATATGCAGGCCAAATGCTACGTCAGGTTTGTATTTTTTAAATATACCTTCTTTAAGCATTAGCTCTGCACCGCCCTCTTCGCCTAAAGGTGCGCCCTCTTCAGCAGGCTGAAACACAAACATGATGTTGCCATGCAATTCATCTTTCATATTTGCTAATACTTCGGCTGCGCCCATTAGCATAGCTACGTGCGTGTCGTGGCCACAAGCGTGCATTATGCCTACATCAACGCCACGGAAATTTGTGGTTTTGGTTGATTTAAATGGCACATCTGTTTTTTCTGTTACCGGTAGTGCATCCATATCGGCGCGTAGCATTACTGTAGGGCCAGGCTTTGCGCCTTTTAAAATACCAACAACACCTGTGTAAGCAATATCGGTTTGTACTTGCATACCTAACGACTTTAAATGTTTAGCCACAATGCCTGCGGTACGCGTTTCGCGGTTACCAAGCTCAGGGTTTTGGTGAAAGTCGCGTCGCCATTCAATTACCTGCTGCTCTACATTTTTAACGTGTTGATCAAGGTTTGCCTGCGCGTTAAACGCACCAAGTGCAGCAAAACCTAATGCCACCGAAAGTAGTGATTTTTTCATCCTGATTTCCTTTATTATTTTAATGAAGCCCAACAACCGATTTAGTGTTATCGAAAAGTGCTGTTGAGTTATAGCCTACACCATTTTTAAATACAGTTTCCATATTACGGATAGCCGACGCATCTTTAGCAAAGTCGCCATTAACAATAACCAAGTCGGCATGTTTACCTACTTCAATACTACCTATTGTATTTTGCTTATTTAAATACTGCGCTGCATTTAACGTAGCTATTTTTATTGCTTGTGGCTGCATAAACCCAGCCTCTACGAGTAATTCAATTGCACGCTGGTTGGAAAAGCCAGCAATAACGCCGCCATAACCTGTTGGGTCGGTGCCCACCATTAATTTACCACCAGCGGCTACAAACATTTTTTCTAGCTGCACCATTTTTTTAAATACTAAAGGCCAACTAGATTCGCTCTGCTTTGCTATTTTTTCAAAGCGCGACTCGTACTGATCACGTACTTGCGGTATTAATGCATCAAGTGCTTTTGGGTAGGCTTTAGGGCGACCTTTAGTAAAGGTTTCAAATACAGTAAGTGTAGAGGTAAGTACTACATTTTTAGCCACTAAGTAATTTATTAGGCTCGTTACTTCTGGCGAGTTTATATCTAACTCAACAAACGATTGCTGTACGTCTTTATTACTTGGACATACATCTTTTTGTTTGTTTTTAACAAAGTCGGTGGCGGCAAAAAAGCCATGTTCTAGGTTATCAATACCTAAAGCGGCTGCTTCGCGGTATGTAACTGAACATAAATGAGCCGTTACTTTGTTATTTTGCTCGTGCGCTTTTTTAATAACAACATCAAGCTCATTTTGATTAATATGCATATACGCTTTATATGAGGTAACCCCCTCTAAGCCCCAGTAGTCCATCATTTTTTTAGCATCGTCTGCATCGCGTAGCGACTTTATTTTTAAAATAGGTAAACCGGGGCCATTTAAATACGGCGCCGTTACATCTATATCTGGGCCTAAACTTTTACCTGCGTTTATATCATCTCTTAATTTTAAATCAGCATATGGTGCAGTGGTGCCTGCAGTACGAATTGTGGTTGCACCGCCTGCTAAATATAGGCGAGGAAAGCTGTAAAGCATTTCGGTGTAATGAGCCTTGCCAGTTGGATAAAACATGTGCTCATGCATCATCACCAATCCCGGAATTAATGTTTTTCCACTACCGTCAATAATATTCACACCTTTAGCGACGCCTACTTCTGCTGTGGCGCCTATATTCACAATTTTATTTTTATTTATTACAACCGTTTGATTAGTTTGTGCCGGTTTGCCGGTGCCATCGATTAACGTGATATTTTTAATTGCATAACGCCCCGCTTGATAACGTACAAATTGCTCATCAACTGCATAACTTGTAAAGCTAGTTAAAGCGCAAGCAATTAATAATAAAGATTTTTTAATTTTTTTAAATGCGTACATAGATATACTCATAGTGTGTGCTCATCTTGGTAGAAGACATTACTATAAATGCACCACTTAAAAATGTAAATCATGATTCACATTTTAATTCATCATACTTTAATAAATCTTTTTTACTGTACTCTTTTTAAATTACACGGAATGACTATGAAAAATCGAATCGCTAAAAAGCACGCTTTAAAATCAACATTGGCACTGACTATTGCACTCGCATTGAGTGGCTGCGACATTGATGATGACGATAATAACGACCCTGTCGTTGTAGAAACACCAGAGCCTGCACCGGTTACTTTGCGCGTAATGGAAACAACCGACATACACATGTATTTATCTAACTACGATTACTTTGCACAAGCCCCCTCAGAAACCTTAGGGTTTGTTAACACCGCTACCCTTATAAAAGAAGCCCGCAATGAAGTACAAAACAGTGTACTTGTTGATAATGGTGATTTAATTCAAAACAGCCCGCTTGGCGATTACGAAGCGATTGTACGTAAAGACGATATTTTAAATGGCGCAACCCATGTGGCCTTTAAAGCAATGAACTTGCTTGATTACGATGTTGCTAACTTAGGAAACCATGAGTTTAATTTTGGCTTAGAGTTTTTAGATGCCACATTAAGTGGTGCCGACTTCCCGTATATTAATGCCAATGTATACGTTGATGATGGTGATGATGACGACAGCAACGATGAAAACCGTTACACCCCGTACTACCTTCAAGATAAAACCGTATTTGATATAAACGGCAACGAACAAACAATTAAAATTGGTTACTTAGGCCTTACCCCACCGCAAATTATGCAATGGGATAGCGCTCACTTACAAGGTAAGGTAATTGCAAAAGATATTGTTGCTACTGCTGAAAAGTTCATTCCACAAATGAAAGCACAGGGCGCCGATATTATTATTGCCATTCCACACTCTGGGTTAACAGCCAGCGCCCAAGAAGACCTCGCTGAAAATACGGCCCTTTACCTGTCTAAAGTAGATGACGTAGATGCCATATTGTTTGGTCATAACCACCGTTTGTTTCCGGGTGATTCGTCGTACGATGGCTATGAATCGGCAGGTATTGATAACGTAAACGGTAAACTTAATGGCGTACCGGCTGTTATGCCTGGCTTTTTTGGCAATAACTTAGGGGTTATTGATTTAATTGTTGAGCCAAACGATGAAGGCGGCTGGGAAGTAACCAGCTCAAAAGTAGAAACCCGCGCTATTAGTGGTACAGATGAAAACGGCGACTTTGTTGATTTAGCTGCTGTAGATACCGATGTAGCTGCCGCAATTGAGCTTGAACACCAAGCAACGATTGATTGGGTGAGCGAACCATTTGCTGAAATTTCAAACCCAATTTATAGCTTTTTTGCTTTGGTGCAAGACGACCCGTCAATTCAAATAGTATCAGATGCACAAATAGCGTGGGGTAAAGCATTTATTCAAGGCACTGAGCTTGATGGCTTACCTGTGCTTTCGGCAGCTGCCCCTTTTAGAGCTGGCCGCAATGGTATTGAAGATTACACCAATGTAAAAGCAGGCGATATTACCTTACTAGATACCGTTAGTTTATATGTGTTTCCAAACACTATCCGTATGGTAAAAGTAACAGGTAGCGATGTTAAAGAGTGGCTTGAACGCTCTGCGGGTCAGTTTAATCAAATTGATGTAAACAGCAGCGCTGAGCAAAACCTACTCGATACCACTTTTCCTACTTTTAACTTTGACATTATTGACGGCGTCACCTTTGAAATTGACGTCACTCAGCCAAAACGATACGACAACGATGGGGTGTTAATAAGTGAAAACAATTCGCGCATTACTAACTTGCAATACCAAGGTGAAGCGATAGATTTAGAGGCAGAGTTTTTAATTGTAACTAATAACTATCGTGCATCGGGCGGCGGTAACTTCCCGGCGATTGACGGTACTAGCCGTGAAACATTTGAAGGCCCAGATGAAAACCGCGGTGTGCTGCGTAGTTACATTATTAGCGAAGCCGCTAAAAGTAGCACGGGCAGTATTGACCCTTCGGCCGATAATAACTGGCGCTTTAGCACCGTGACCACCAGCACAGAGCTAAACGTTGTGTTTAGAACATCACCGCTTGATGAAGTAGCTACTATTGCACAAACACTCCCTGCAGTTGCGCCTACCTCACCACTTAAAACAGACGAAAATGGTTTTGCGCTATACACCATAGATTTAAAGCAATAACCTTTAAGGCATAAAAAAGCCAGCTTAGCAGCTGGCTTTTACTTAACCTAAACCCTTAATTATTTAGCAATATACACATTATAGCTTAGCCCTTTTAAAGTGACCGTTAACTTGCCATTTTGTTGCTCAAGTTGCTCGGCAGCTACAAGAGGCGAAAAGTGTTTATACGGGCTATTAAACTCTATTGTTTGTGGCGTTTTTTCGCTATTAAACACAATAATATACGCCTGCTCTGCACCTTTTACTGTGCGTGAAAACGCAAACATGCCAGTGTTTTTAGCAAAAAATAAGTCGTTGTATTCACCGCGGCGAAGCCCTTCGTGATTTTTTCGTAACTTACTTAATTGCGCAATAGTTTTAAATAATGGGTGCTGCTGGTTAAAGTTATTATCGGCCGTTGTTTGCGTGGTGCCTATAAGGTTATTGTCGTTATAGCTTGCAACATTTGATGCAAACATATCTTCGCGTGCATCAATATCGTGGCCATCGCCTGTAAAACCTTGTTCATCGCCATAATAAATAACCGGTATACCGCGAGATAAAAACATAAATGCATGCGCTAATTGGCTGCGCTTTAATTTAAGCTCATCACTTTCGTGATCAAATGTTTGGTTTATAAATAAGCCAGGTCTGCCCATGTCGTGGTTCCCTAAAAAGGTCATAAGTAAATCGGCTTGGCTGTCTTCATCTTGGTATAGTGAGTCTTGTGCAAATAGCTCGCTAATGACGCTTGGGTTCTGTCCTTTAAAAAACACATCGGCCGCTATTTTTTGAAATGCAAAATCAAGCACCGATGGAATTTTACCTTCTGTAGTAAATACACTTAGGTTTTTAGGATTAGGGTCGTACACCTCACCAAACACATGAAAATTTGGAATCCCTTGCGCTTTAGCGTAATCAATAATAGCGGGTGTAAATGTTTGCCAAAACTCGAGATTAACATGGCGTACAGTATCGATTCTGAAGCCGTCGGGCTTAAACTCTTTTATTAAATTTTGATAAATATCGACCATGCCGCTCACCACCTGCGGATGCTCTGTTTTTAAATCGTCTAGGCCGTTAAAATCACCATTAAGTGAGCTTTCACCACTAAAGGTGCTGTCGCCTTGGTTGTGATAATAATCGACATTGTTTAGCCACTGTGGGTACTTAACATTTTTTAAGTGCTCAGGAATAAATGGGCTATACGGCTTAGGGTTATTTAGCGCTTTATACTCACAGTGCGTTAAACCTGCTTTAAATTGACCGTTTGGCATGTGGCATTCGTCGTAACGAATAATATCGGCTGTGTGGTTAGTAATAATGTCAAAAAATACTTTAATGCCTTTTTTATGAGCTGCATCAATTAGCTTTTTTAAAGAAGCATTCCCACCAAAGTGCGGGTCTATTTCGCTAAAATCGACAATCCAATAACCATGGTGCGCAACACCATCTGATTGAATCGCTTGGTTGCGTAATAAAGGCGTCATCCAAATTGCTGTAACCCCTAGCGCTTCTAAGTAGTCGAGCTTTTGTTCAATGCCTGTTATATCTCCACCATGAAAACCACTGGTGGTTGTTAAATTTAACCCACCAGCCGAAATAGCATGCTCATTGCTGCCATTATCGTTTTGCGGATCGCCATTACTAAAACGATCAGGTAATACAAAATAAAATATATCGTCGCGTACATCGCGCTGTAAATAATTATCAGTGCTTGCAGTGTTTGCGTTATCGGCCGCTGGTGGCTGATTACTTTTACAGGCCGTTAATGCCACTACAGTGCTTAGTAAAAATGTTGTTAGTGTGTTTTTTATCATTTTAGTGCTCCTTTACTAAACTATGGCAGCTCGCAACCTTTTACACTTTCGTAAAGTGCATACCAATGAGCGGCCGTTAATTGTATTTTGTTTACTTGTGCACACGCTTTAATACGCGCAGTGTTAGTAGTCCCTATAACAGATTGAATGTCTGCAGGGTGCCTGTTTAACCATGCCAGTACAATGGCTTCTGCACTTGTTTCGTACTGCGCAGCTAAGCTTTGTACTAATTGGTACGTGTTTTTAATACGGGTTTCAGCGCCGGTTATATCAGCACCCGAAAACAACCCTTGGCATAAACTTCCCCACGCCTGCAGCTGTATATTCTCGTGCTGGCAAAACTCGATTAAGCCCGGCGTAAAGTTAATATTTGCGCCTTGCGCGTTACCAGCATATATGCCCTCTTCAACCCAGTCATTTTTTAATAAGCTCATTTCTACTTGATTCAAAATAAGTGGCTCTGACAGGGCTTGTTGAATGGCTTTTATTTGATGTTGCTGCATATTAGACACCCCTAAAAAACGTACCTTGCCTTGGCTTTTTAGTTTTTTATAAGTGCTAGCAATTTCCTGAGGGCACATGAGTGGGTCGGGTCTGTGCAGAATAAGTACATCTAAGTAGTCTGTTTTTAGCTGCGCTAAACTTTTATTTACACTTTGCTCTATCCACTGTCCTGAAAGGTCATAACGCTTTGGGCCATGCTCATCTTCAAAGCGAATACCGCATTTAGATTGAATAATTAACTTATCACGGTCGGTGCGCGTTTTTAAAACTTCACCAAATACCTGCTCTGCTTTACCAAAAGTATAAATATCAGCATGGTCAAAGTAATTAATGTTATTTTCAAGCGCTGCCTCTACTACTGTATGTGCTTGGTTTATATCGGCTTTGGTTATTGGGTTGTTATTCCAGCCACCACCCAAGCCCATACAGCCATAAATAAGTTCGCTAGCATTGGGTATAAATTGAGAAATAGTTTTATTGGTCATGAGTTATCGGTATTAAAAAAGAGTGACTTGTAGTTTACCGATTAAATTATTCAACTAAATACTAAAAATAAAACTCATTATTTGCTATAACAAACAATAAAAACACAGTGCTCATTTATATGCTGAGAGAACATAAAAAATTTGAACGGTTATTTTTGTTTAACGAAGTAGCCAAACACTTAAGCTTTTCAAAGGCAGCTTTAGCGCTTGGGATCTCCCGAGGGTATTTGTCTGAGCAAATAAAAGCGCTCGAAAAAGAATACCAAAGAGCCCTACTTATTCGCACAACCCGCAGTGTAAAGCTCACCCCGCAGGGAAAGCATGTGCTTAGTTGTATGGGAAATATTAAAAGCACATTATTAGAGCTTGAACGAACCTTAGCCCATGAACACGAGGCTATTGCCGGCAACATTAGAATTACCGCGCCGAGCCAATTTACCAATAGATACCTGCTAACTATTTGCGAGCAATTTAACCAAGAGTACCCTGATGTTAAATTTAATATAGACTGCAGCTACACCCCTCACAATTTGATTCAAAGCAATTACGATATTGCATTTAGATCAACCCTTAATCCGCCCCAAAACATGATTGCCAAAAAGCTATTTAGTTATAAACAGGTGTGCTGTGCCTCGCCTAGTTATATTGCTAAAAATGGTGAGCCAAGCGACGTTGAAGATTTATTAAAGCATAGCTGTTTAACCAGCACGCAATTTAGCCTGTGGCATTTTTCCGATAGGGCCATTGAGCTTGAAGGAAAACTAAGCATTAACGATAACCACATGCTTAAAAACCTTGCACTGCAAGGTCTAGGAATTATATACACCCCGGAGTATTTAGTAGATTTAGAAATTAACGCGCACACTTTGAAGCCGCTATTAACGCAGTTACAGTATCCGCAATCTGATGTGTATTTAATTCACCCTCAGCTAATTAACGAATCAGCACGTATTAGCCATTTTATTAAATTTACCACCAACTGGTTTAGAAACTAGCTTATCAATTACTTTTATATTGTGATAAGTGGTTTACTAAATAATCTACTAAAGCTTTAACAGTTGGGCTTAACAAACGTTGAGACGGATAAAGTAAATTAATAGGCAGTGGGCTTGGCGCGTATTCACTTAGCACCTCTACCAGCTCACCGCTTTTAAGTGCTTGGTTAACGTAAAAATTAGGTAGTTGCGCTATACCTTGGCTTGCTAAAGCAAACGCTTTTAAACTTTGTGAGTCGTTAACCTCTAAACTACCTGAGACTTTTACAATGGTATTCTTACCATCAAGCCTATAACTCCAACGCTTTGCGTTAGCGACAACCATGTTTATAAGGCAATTAAAATTTTTTAGATCATATTAAAACAATTAAGCCTATTTCAGCACCTGAAAAATAAACATCTTTACCTACCTAACTAATTAAGTGCTAGGATAATGGCTTGAAATACTGATAACTTGCAAACCTAACTATGAATTTAAATCAGCTCGATCTAAACCTTCTTATTATTTTAAAGCAGCTTTTAAACGAAAAACATATTAGCAATACCGCCTTAACTTTAGGCATGAGCCAACCTTCTATAAGCCGCTCGTTAAGTAAATTGCGCTCCTTATTTGACGATCAATTATTAATAAGAATGGCTGGAGGGTATGAGCTAACACCAAAAGCGCAATCAATTCAGCAAGACCTAAATTCTATTTTAAATATGGTAGAAACACTGGTTAATAAGCAAACCTTCGACCCTAAAACCAGCACAGCCACCATTAAACTGTTTGGCCTACCGCCGCAAATGCATTTATTTATAAAAACAATAATTAAAGATGTTCGCGAGCAAGCGCCTAATATCACCCTTGAAATAGACACCCTGCCTAAGCCGCAGTTTTCTGATTTGCTTAAAGGCGATACGCACTTTGTGATTACTGGCCACAAGCCCGCTAATTCAGAGGGTAAGTTATATCAACAACCGTTGTTTGAGCGCGAGTTTAAATTAGTAATGGCTCGCTCCCACAGGCTGGCTAAACAAGAATTAAGCGTTGATTTATTGCGTGATTGTAATTTTGGGCAAATATCAATTCAGGGTGAAAAAGCATTAACTATTGCACAAAACTTTGCCGCGCTAGGCATTGATAATATAGCGACGCCAATACGCTTAAAAAACTTTTACAGTATTGGCAGCATTGCTGAAAACACTGATTTAATATTTTATGTGCCCAATCATTTTGCTGCAGATGTGTGCCAACAGCATGACGTAGTTGCCAGAACCCCGCCCCAAGAGCTTAGCTCAGAGTATGCACAAGTTGCTTTATACTGGCATCAACGCCACCATAATGACCCTGTATGTCAATGGTTTAGAGAGCTTGTAAAAAATAAAGTATTTGAAGTTTAAATAACTGTTATTCATGTAGGGTATGTATTTTAAATTGCCATTTAAGGCAGTGAACGCTTTAATACGAATCATTCTTAATAATATTAAAATTAGATAAACATACTCACCATGAAAAACACGCTCCCATTTAATAAGCACGCGCTTAACGTTGTTATTGGTACTTTGTGTACTGGTATGTCATTCATAAGCTTAGCAGATCAAGCTCCCGATACCTCAGAAACCATTGAAGTATGGGGCACAACAATTACTAATGACTCGCTACTACAAGACGATATTGAAAGAAAACAAGCCAACCATTTAAGTGATTTACTCCGTGACCAAGCTGGTATTGACGTAGGTGGCTCGCACTCTATTGTACAAGGTATTAATATTCGTGGTGTTGACGATTTAGACCTTAACATTACTGTTGATGGTATTAGCCAAAACAATAATATGTTCCACCACTCAGGAAACTTACTTATTAATGCTGATATTTTAAAAGCAGTAGATATAAAAGTAGGGACTAACTCGGTGCTAACTGGCGGCCTTTCTGGTGGTGTAGCCTTTGAAACCAAAGACGCTAAAGACTTACTAGAGCCAGGTGAAGATTTTGGCGCACGCTTATACACAAACTTAGGTACCAATGATTACGCAGGTGGCTCTGCAGCGGTATATGGTCAGCTAACCGACAACATAGACGCCCTTGCCTACTACACCTACACCGACAGAAATAACTTTGAAAACGGCAATGGTAAAGAAGTTACAGGTAACGAAGGCCGCACGGTAGATGGCATCTTCAAGCTCGGCTGGGATGTAAACGAGAGTAACCGTTTAGTGTTCTCATACGACAGATATAACGATGAAGGCGATTACTACGTAAAAACCAACTTTGGTGCTGGCTTTGCGGAAGATTCAGACGCGCAAACAGAAGATATTGACTACACACGTACCAGCACTTCACTTGCCTACGAGCTAGATAAAGGCGATGCCATTACCCTACGCGCTAGCGTTTACCGCAACGAACTAAGCTATATTGCACTAGGAACTGAGGGTAATTCTGAGCATACGGGCTACACTGCCCTTGCAACATCTAAAATTGCACTTGCTGGGTTTAACCATACATTACGCTACGGCGGCGAAGGGTATGAGCAGGTATCAAAACGTATCGAAAACCACGTACAAACCAATAAAGACACTGCCGACTCTCACGCTATTTATATTGAAGACGAAATCGCTGTAACCGATCAGTTATTTGTAACCCCTGGCGTGCGTTACAACTACTTTAAAGTAGATATGTACTCAGCCGGTACTAACGATTCGTTAGATAAATCGTGGAACGAGTTAACGTTTGGTTTAGCGGCTAAATACTTAATTAATGAAAATTGGAGCATTAACGCAAGCTCTACCGAGCTTTTTCAAGGTCCTGGCCTGCGCGAAAGCTACGTTGATTACAGTACTAACTTTGATAAAGACCTAAAAGCAGAAACCGGTGTTAATAACGCCATTGGTTTTGCCTTTAAAGATCAAAATATTATGGGCTTAGACTCATTTGGTTTTTCATTAAACCTGTTTAAAACCCGTATTGAAGATTACATAGACAACTGGGCAATTGGTAAAGGTCGCCCAATTGGTACCTATGAAAACTCGGGTGATTACGATATAGATGGTTTTGAATCAACGCTTTCACTGCGTAAAGCGCTATTTAGTGCGCGTTTAAGTTACTCTAAGTCAGACTCTGAACAACTAGAGACAGGCGAGCAACTACGTTATGAAGTAGGTGATAGCATTTCACTAAACCTTGGCTACGAAGTACCAAAATACGACTTGAAATTTAACTGGACCAGCCTAGTTAACAGAACTGATGACTCGGTATCAAGCGGTGCTGATATTCATAAAGTGGGTTATCAGGTTCATAACATCAGCATGCAGTGGCTACCAAGCCAACTTGAAGCATTAAGCATGACCTTAGGTGTTGAGAATATTTTTGATAAAACGTATTACTCTCACGCTTCATACTCAAGCGACACAGTGCAAGATTACGAAGCGGGTCGTAATGTTAAATTAAGCGCGTCTTACGTTTTTTAATTTAATAATTTGCGCATGATTTAAGGCTCAATATTTTATTGAGCCTTTTGCTGTTTAAGGGGGGCGTACCTTAAATAGCGTCAACCATACCAATCCGCAATAATACTTAATCATTTTTAGGGGCTAAACGTGTCGCTATCTGCGTTAAAAAACTCTCATTTACGACTGCATGGATGCAGAAGATAGAGCAATGCAGGAGCAATTGCCGAGAACAACTAAATAGCGAATTTTTTGCCTTGCTATCAACACGTTTTTCCATCCTCAAAATAGTTCACTTAATTATGCGGATTGGTATTATAAATAAATTATTTCAGGGTCAATAATGTCTGATTGGAAACAAAACTTACAAAAGTTCCGTTATGTAATGGACACCTTACTGCTTACTAGCTTTATGCTAGTAAGTGCACCTCAAGCCACTGGCATCCCTTTACACGAATGGTTTAGCCTATTTTTTATTATCCCTTTTGTTATTCACTTACTACTGCACTGGGATTGGGTAACACGCAGTTTTGGCCGTTTATTTGCCAATATAACAGCACGTGAGCGCTTTAATATAGTGTGGGATTACCTACTTTATTTAATGATGTTATTAGTATTTGTAAGCGGCTTTTTAGTGTCGGTGGCTCTACTACCCGCACTTAATATTAGTTTAAACATTCAAGACTTTTGGTCGAAAATACATCACGATTCAGCCACCTTTATTATGCCCATGCTAGGTGTGCATTTAGCGCTTAATTTTTCTTGGATAGTAAAATTGACTAAACGCATGTTTGCCAAGGAGGCTAAATAATGAAGCACCTAAAACAACAGTGGAAAACCCGCACCAGCATTGTGTTAGTTGTATCTGTTTTAGTGAGCCTTTTACTGGTTAGTTTAGAGCTCACCGACTGGGCCGCACAAATAAATCAACAGGGATACTCCCACGGTGCAGCTGAGGGTGAAAAGCCGAAAATAGCCCCTATTTTGATGTACATTTTACCCTTTGTAAAAGAGCTTATTTTAATAGGCGTACCTATGTTACTTACTTTAGGGATTGCTAAACTATTAGGCTTAATAAAAAGGGTGGTTAAAAACAAAGTCTGAATACGAATGCAACACGTATCAAAAACCGGCGTTTATAGATACATTGCTAAGTTAGTATGTCTATAAGCGCAGGTTTTTATGAGTTATAAACCAAGTAATTACACACTCCAACACATCACTTTTCTACTTGGCACATTAATTATAGGTGCTGTATTAATAAGCTTTAAAGCTAATGCCGAAAAGGCAATTCCTTTTCAATCGCAATGGCTAAAAAACCACTATGCTGAGCGTATAGCCCATTTTAAGCTACAACCTTTACGCAAAGGCGATATTGTATTTATTGGCGATAGCATTACTGAGCAAGGGCTAAATTGGAGCATTCGGTTTAACGACCTACGCGTAAGAAACCGCGGTATTAGTGGCGATATGACCTACGGTGTTTTAGCGCGTTTAAACGAATTAAAAGCAGCCCCACCTAAAGCTATATTTTTAAAAATTGGTGTAAACGATATTTTTAATTACCATTATATAAAGCAAGTTAAAAACTTAGCGTCGGTGAGTGAAAATATCGAAAAAATAGTGACTCAGCTCAATAACTCACTCCCAAATACACAAATTTATGTACAAAGTATTTTGCCCGATCATCGCAATTTTATTACGCAAATGGCGCAAACAGTTAACCAACAAATTAAAGCAATTGAGCACGCAAATTTTACCTATATAGACTTACACCCCTCATTTTTAAGCCCTCATGGCACGCTTAAAAAATCGCTCACGACCGATGGCACCCATTTGAATCAGGCAGGCTACGCCCTTTGGGCTAAACAACTTGCTCCAATAATGAAAACCTTAAAATGAAGAGTTTATTAATTGCTATATTAATGGCGGCAAGCTTTACGTGTGCAGCCAGTAAAGCACCTTTAAAAAGCTACCCTAACGGCGCGACTAAAGCTGTTATTTTTAGCTACGATGATGGCGTTATACAAGACAAAAAGCTGGTGGAACTACTTAATAAGTACCAGGTTGTTGGTACGTTTAACTTAAACTCAGGTTTATTTGCTAAAAAGCTACCGTGGATGAAAGCCTTTACCGGTAAAGCAGGCGAATATATAAAACAAAGTGAAGTAAAAACACTTTATAAAGGCCATGAAATAGCAAGCCACAGTTACTCACATCCGGGCTTTGCGGGCTTAGATACAGCAGAATTAAAATTACAATTAGCCCGCGATAAGCACATTTTATCGCCCATAAAAGGCAGCCCCTTACACTCTTTTGCATACCCTTTAGGCTCTTACGATAAAACCGCTATGAAATTAGTAAAGCAAGCGGGCTTTACTAATGCCCGAACAGTAAACGACACCCTTAATTTTGAGCTCCCTACCAACTACATGGCATGGAACCCAACCGCTCACAACTCAAACGCAATGCCATTAATAGAACAATATATTGCGCTCAAAAGCAATAAGCTCACTGTAATGATGATTTGGGGTCATTCGTGGGAATTTGATAAAAACACAGTAAATAACAACTGGGATTACGCCGAAAAGCTCGTTCAAACAATCTCAAATAAAGATGATATTTGGTATGTATCGGCTGGAGAGTTCATCGCGTTTTTAGAAGGTAAATAAGCGTGCGCAGTGCTAAATAAAGCTCATATAAGCCCATTTAAATGTAGTAAGCGTAATTAATTCATCCTGAAGCAGTATCCATCCTCATCTATTAACTCACTTCGAGTAACTGCGAAACTTCGTTTCGGTTCACTCTCACCCGGCGGGCGGACTATAACTGATATTAGCGCCACTCTGAGTGGCGCTCGAGTCCGTCCCAACACAAATTTTAGGCATAAAAAAACCCTAACCAATTTGGTTAGGGTCATAAAAAGTGGTACCAGCGGCCGGGCTCGAACCGGCACGCCTTTCGGCAGGGGATTTTGAATCCCCCATGTATACCAATTTCATCACGCTGGCGTCATTTTTCTTTAACCTTCTAAACACGAGAAGATAAAGAAAAACCACTTTAGAGCTCAGGATTATTTATGTGCCTTCGTCTCTATGCCAAGCATTATACAAACAATAGGGGTGGCAGCAAGCGTTTTATGACATTAGCCTGATCAACCGCTTAACATTTAGACAGCCTGTGCAAAATGTCATTTACTGGTTGAAGTATTAAATACAGCTAATAATAACGCCAAGGTATATCACTGAACTATAGCGCTTAGTATTTGTGAGCTTTTTTGCTAAACTAGCGCGCATATTAACAGTGAGAGTGTATTTATGTCGGGTGAGTTTCCACGAGCTGGTTTTTGGCGTCGTTTTGCGTCGTTAGTTTATGATACGTTAGCTATTATTGCGTTTGCTATGTTAACGGTTGTGCTCTATTTGTTTGCCGTACAAGGGCTTATTTCACTTGATGTTATTAGTTTAAATGGTGCTGAAGATGTATCGGCACTTATTCAAGAGTCACTGCTGCTGTCGAGTATTCGAAGTGCCTTACTTGTTATTGTTACTTTAGTATTTTTTGGCTATTTTTGGACTAAAAGCGGGCAAACTATTGGCATGCGCGCATGGCGTTTAAAAGTACAAACTAGTGAAGGAAACTTAATTAGTTGGCCGCAGTCTATTGTTCGCAGCCTTAGTGCCTTGCTTGGTTTAGGTAATCTTGTGGTATTAATTGATTTTAAAAACAAAAAAGCGCTGCAAGACTATGTCTCAAAAACTGAGGTAATTACTCTTACAAAAGAAGAAAACAAACGTATTTACCGCGAGCTAGATTAATACCTATTTATACCAATGCGCAATAATACTTAATCATTTTGCCGGGCTAACTTGTCACTACCTGCGTAAAAAATTCTCATTTACGACTACATGGATGCAGAAGGTAGAGCAATGCAGGAGCAATTGCCGAGAACAACTAAATAGCGGTTTTTTTGCCTAGCTATCAACAGGTTTTTCCAGCCTCAAAATTGATCACTTAATTAAGCTGATTAGTATTAGTTTTTGAATAACGCGTTATAAAAACAAAAAAGGTGACCATAGGTCACCTTTTTAGTATCAAATAAGCGCTTATAACGGCTATACCCGTTTATTCATCATGTACGTAGCAAAGCCTATAAATAGTATACTTGGCAGTACCGCGCCTATAATAGCGGGTATTTGATAAACCATTACCACAGGGCCAAATATCTCATTTATTAAGTGAAATACAATTCCCGTTACTACACCCATAATGATACGCGCACCCATAGTAACGGTACGTAACGGGCCAAATATAAACGACAGTGCAACCAGTAGCATTACGGCAACAGACACAGGCTGCATTAACTTACGCCACAAGGCCAGCTCATAGGTGCTGGTATCTTGCTCATTTTGCTGTAAATACCCTAAGTACGACCAAAGCCCTGTAAAGGAAAGCGACTCAGGCTTTACCGATACAACACCAAGCTTTTCGCCCGTTAATTGCGAAGGGTAAAACTCTTCATCAATGTGTTCACTACTTATTTGCTCATCACTAATATGAACCTTGTTTACATCACGTAATAGCCAACCTTCATCACGACCAATGGCCACTTTAGCTTTGGTTATTTGAGTTAAATCGAGTGACTTATCAAATTGATACATGTGCACACCGTTTAAACGGCCGTTTTGATCTACATCTTCAATATTAATAAAGTTGTTGCCATCTTTAGCCCATACGCCTTTTTGTGCATTGAATACATCGCCGCCATAAATTGCCTGATTACGCATTTCTTTGGCGTGTTGTTGCGCCTCTGGTGCGCCCCACTCACCAAGAGCCATCATACACACAGCCATAAACACGGCAGTTTTCATTACCGAGCCTATAATTTGCAAGCGCGACATACCCGCAGCTTGCATTACCACCAGCTCACTGTTTGAAGCCAGTGCACCTAAGCCTGTTAAGCCACCAATAAGCGCGGCCATCGGGAAGAATATAACCAAATCGCCCGGCATACTGTAAAAAGTGTAAAGCGTTGCGGTCATTAAATCGTAACTGCCACGGCCAACCGACTTTAGCTGATCAATAAACTTAATTAATGTACTAATCCCTACTAGCACCAATAAAGCAAATCCGGTGGTTTGTAAAATGCTGCGGCCTAAGTACCAATCGAGTGTTTTCATCATGCGCTTAACTCTCGTTTTGTTACAACGGCTTTAAGCCAGGCGCCCAATGGGCGACCTTTTATAATTAATAAACTACCTATAAATAAAGCGCTTAAGTGAATCCACCACAAACCAATTGAAGGCGGTATTTTGCCATCTTCTACGGCAAATTTTGCAGCATTGAGTAAGATAAAATAACCTAAGTACAAGCTAATGGCTGGCACTAATTTAGCAAACTTACCTTGGCGCGGATTAACCACACTTAGCGGTACTGCTATTAACGTTAGTAACGGAATAGAAAGCGGTATTGCAATACGCCACTGCCACTGGGCTATAGATTCAGAGGTATTGAGTGGCAATAGTTGATTAGTAGGTATTGCTTCTAATTTACGGCGCTGATGCTCTATTTCTTGCTCGCGTATTTGTACGCTGTAGCCATCAAACTGCGTTAAATTAAGAGCCGGTGTTTTGCCATCGGTTTCGTAGCGTTTGCCATCGGTTAGCACTAATTGTTGCTCGCCGTTTATTGCCTCTACCACCACACCTTGTTCGGCATACACTAAACGTGCAAGGTCATCTTTTTCGGTATCTGGCAGCTGCGCTACAAATACTTTGTTTAGCTCTTTACCACCGTTTTCAATGTTATGAATAAACACCACGGCTTTTTCATTACCGGTTTGTTGAAACCGCCCAGCCCTTAACGCAGATAAACCCGCATCGGCTTTGGCTTGCTCTTTTAATTGGTACTCTTGCTCACTCGCCCACGGCGCAAGGTACATGGTGAGAGAGGCTGCTAATATAGCCAAACCCACACTCGAAATTAAAGTAACGCGTACCACATACCATTCACTCACCCCACAGGCTTTAAGAACGGTCATTTCGCTGTCGGCGTAAATGCGGCTGTAGGCTAAAATAATGCCCAAAAATATACTCAATGGCAGGATCAGCGAAGCTAATTGCGGCAGTTTAAGCGCAATCATCGATAATACTAACTTGGCAGGAATGCTCCCTTCAGAGGCATCTCCTAAAATAACCACAAACTTTTGTGACACAAAAATGGTCATTAAAGTTAAAAATACGGCGACCTGCGATTTTAAAACCTCAGCGGTCAAATAACGAAAAATAAGCAATGCTCGCCCCTGTTAAACATAGAATTTCACTACAATAGTGATAATTTGATAATAAAGTAGCTATTTTACCCAGTTTTATCTGGTAAATAAGTCGTTATTATAAGCTAACAAAATTAATTATCCTACCTAAGTGCACGATATATTGTTGCATTAGTAGCCCTTAAACATATAAAGTTCAATTACACAGTAAGAGTCAGAAAAAATCAGCTAAAATTAAGATTATCCCTACATAAGTTACGTAGCGAAGACTAGATTTTATTTTTTTAGCCCCAATTAATAACGTATATGACTCACAACCAGGAGTAACAATGGAATTTAACGTAAAAAGTGGTAGCCCAGAAAAACAACGCAGCGCGTGTATTGTCGTTGGCGTTTACGAACCACGTAGGTTATCCCCCATTGGTGAACAACTCGATAAAATCAGCGATGGTTATATCTCAAATTTACTACGCCGTGGCGACCTAGAAGGTAAGCCGGGGCAAGTGTTATTATTGCATCATGTACCTAACGTTTTAAGCGAGCGCGTATTGCTTGTTGGCTGTGGTAAAGAGCGCGAGCTTGATGATAAGCAATATAAGCAAATAATTTCTAAAACAATTAATACCTTAAACGAAACCGGCTCAATGGAAGCGGTGTGCTTTTTAACAGAGCAACACGTTAAAGGTCGTGATACCTACTGGAAGGTTCGCCAAGCGGTAGAAACAACACAAGATTGCCTATACACATTTAACCAGCTAAAAAGCAAAAAAGTAGACCCTCGTCGTCCACTTCGTAAAATTGTGTTTAACGTACCAACACGTCGCGAGCTGACCATTGGTGAAAGCGCTATTGAGCATGGCTTAGCCATTGCCGCAGGTAGTAAGCTATGTAAAGACGTAGCCAACATGCCACCTAATATTTGTAACCCTGCTTATCTAGGCGAACAAGCGCAAGAGCTGGCTAGCAATTTTGACAACATCACCGTTGATATTATTGGCGAAGAAAAAATGGCCGAACTAGGTATGAACTCGTACTTAGCAGTTGGTCGCGGCAGTGATAACGAATCGGTTATGTCGGTTATTAACTACAAAGGTGCAAGCGATGAGCAAGCGCCTATTGTGCTAGTAGGTAAAGGTTTAACGTTTGACTCAGGCGGTATTTCAATTAAGCCAGGCGAAGCCATGGATGAAATGAAATACGACATGGGCGGCGCAGCCGGTGTAATTGGCGCTATGCGCGCACTGGCACAAATGCAGCTGCCTATTAACGTAATTGGCGTTTTAGCCGGCTGTGAAAACATGCCAAGCTCTAACGCGTATCGCCCTGGCGATATTTTAACAACCATGTCGGGGCAAACCGTAGAAGTGCTTAATACTGATGCTGAAGGCCGATTAGTATTATGTGATGCGTTAACTTACGTTGAGCGTTTTGACCCAGATACAGTAATTGACGTAGCAACACTAACAGGCGCATGTATTGTTGCCCTTGGTGCACACGCAACAGGTTTACTGTCAAACCACAACCCACTTGCGCATGATTTATTAAAAGCGTCTGAGCAAAGTGGCGACCGTGCATGGCAGTTACCACTGTGGGATGACTATCAAGATCAACTCGATAGCCCATTTGCTGATTTTACAAACTTAGGTGGGCGCTCTGCTGGTACTATTACCGCAGCGTGTTTCTTATCTAAGTTTACTAAAAAGTATAACTGGGCTCACTTAGACGTAGCCGGTACCGCGTGGCGCAGTGGCGCTAAAAAAGGCGCAACGGGTCGCCCTGTTCCTATGCTTACTCAGTATTTATTAAACCGAGCGGGTGTAAGCGAAGCTACGCACGACTAATAATCTAATTAACCTGAGCCTTATTTAGAAAAGCCACTCAGCAGGTATTTTTAGCGCTAACAGCGTTAAATATATTTGCCATAGGGCAAATATATTTAACCAGAGCTTAGGTTATTTAACTTGTATCAAGGCGCCATTTGGCGCCTTTTTTATTGCTGTAATTATCTGTGTATTAATTGAAGCAAACCCCGTTATATGGCAAAATCTGCCTCTTAATTTATGTGTATCAACTATGTGCACATTCAATGTCATGGGAAACCCCGATACAATGAACATGAATGCTCAATTTTTCGTTCTAAAGCAACAAGATGAATCTAAAGCGCAGGCTGATGATCATTTTGCTTTAGCAGCTCAAATTGCCGCAGAGCAGTATCGATCGGGGCATCGTGTATTTATTTTTGTAGATAACGAACACACCGCCTATGCCATTGACGAAACCATTTGGGCATTTGATCCCGACAGTTTTGTGCCGCATAACCTGCAAGGCGAAGGCCCTAAAGCCGGCGCACCAGTAGAAATAGGCACCACGCCTCCTGTTGGCAAACGTAACGTTTTAATTAACTTAGCTACTAACCTACCTGATTTTATTAGGCGTTTTAGCCAAGTTTTTGATTTTGTACCAGTAGAGTCTGTAGCTAAACAAGCCGCTCGTGAGCGCTTTAAAAAGCTGCGCCAACTTGGTGCCAATATCAGCACGCAAGAGATTAATAGCTAGCCGTTTAGGATAAAGCTAACCAACTAATTTAAGTACTTATTTAAGGTTCTGTGTAATGGATAAAACCTACAATCCGCAAGATATTGAACAGTCGCTATACCAAGACTGGGAACAAAAAGGCTACTTTAAGCCATCTGGCCAAGGCGTACCGTATTCGATCATGATCCCGCCGCCAAATGTCACCGGTAGCTTGCACATGGGCCACGCCTTCCAAGATACAATAATGGATACCCTTACGCGTTTTAAGCGTATGCAAGGTAACAACACATTATGGCAAGTAGGTACTGACCACGCGGGTATTGCAACGCAAATGTTGGTTGAGCGTAAACTACACGCTGAAGAAGGTAAAACACGTCACGATTTAGGCCGCGAAGATTTTATTAATAAAATTTGGGAATGGAAAAACGAATCTGGCGGTACTATCACTAAACAGCTTCGCCGTCTTGGCGCATCGGTTGATTGGGACCGTGAACGCTTTACGATGGATGATGGCTTATCTGAAGCGGTTAAAGAAGTCTTTGTACGCCTTCACAAAGAAAACCTAATTTACCGCGGTAAGCGCCTAGTAAACTGGGATCCAAAATTACACACAGCTATTTCAGACCTTGAAGTTGAAAACAAAGACAAACAAGGCCACATGTGGAATTTGCGCTACCCACTTGCTGATGGCGTTAAAACACAAGACGGCAAAGACTACATTGTCGTAGCAACAACACGCCCAGAAACCATGCTAGGTGATTCAGGTGTTGCGGTTAATCCAGATGACGAGCGCTACACAGATTTAATTGGTAAAGAGATTTTACTGCCAATCGTAAATCGTCGTATCACAATTGTTGCAGATGAACACGCTGATAAAGACAAAGGCACGGGTTGTGTAAAAATCACCCCTGCACACGACTTTAACGATAACGAAGTTGGCAAGCGTCATAAAATGCCAATGATCAATATTTTCGATAAAAACGCTGCTATTCTAAGCCAAGGTGAAACATACACCTTTGACGGTAAAGAACTTGAGTTTGATGCGCCAATTCCTGAGCGCTTACACGGCCTAGACCGTTTTGCTGCGCGTAAAGCGATTATCGCAGAATTTGAAGAACTTGGTTTACTCGAAAAAATCGAAGACCATGCGTTAACTGTACCTTACGGCGACCGCTCTGGTGTGGTCATTGAGCCACTCCTTACCGACCAATGGTATGTACGTGTTGCACCACTTGCAGAACCTGCAAAAGATGCCGTTAAAAATGGCGACATTCAGTTTGTGCCTAAACAGTACGAGAACATGTACTTCTCGTGGATGAACGACGTACAAGATTGGTGTATTTCACGCCAGCTTTGGTGGGGTCACCGTATTCCAGCTTGGTACGACAGCGAAGGCAACGTTTACGTTGGCCGCGATGAAGCTGAAGTACGCCGCGACAACAACATTGCCGATGATGTTGCGCTAAGCCAAGACGAAGACGTACTTGATACCTGGTTCTCATCTGCGCTGTGGACGTTCTCAACGCAAGGTTGGCCAGAGAACACGGATGATTTAAAAACCTTCCACCCGTCTGACGTGTTAGTAACGGGTTTTGATATTATTTTCTTCTGGGTTGCGCGTATGATCATGATGACGCTGCACTTTATAAAAGATGAAAATGGTAAGCCACAAGTGCCGTTTAAAACAGTGTATGTTACCGGCCTAATACGTGATGACAACGGCGATAAAATGTCTAAGTCAAAAGGTAACGTACTTGACCCACTAGATATGATTGACGGCATCGAGCTTGAAGATTTAGTACAAAAGCGTACTGGCAACATGATGCAGCCTAAACTTGCCGCTAAAATTGAAAAAGACACGCGCAAAGTATTTGCAAATGGTATTGAGGCACACGGTACCGATGCGCTTCGCTTTACCCTTGCAGCAATGGCATCAACCGGTCGTGATATCAACTGGGATATGAACCGCCTAGAAGGTTACCGTAACTTCTGTAATAAACTATGGAACGCGAGCCGTTACGTATTAATGAACACAGAAGAGCAAGATTGTGGCTTCAACGATGCACAAAAAGAGTTCTCGTTAGCAGATCGTTGGATATTAGGTCAATTTGAAGCAACGGTTAAAACCTACACTGAGCACCTTGATAACTACCGCTTTGATTTAGCCGCTAACACGCTTTACGAATTCACTTGGAACCAGTTCTGTGATTGGTACTTAGAGCTGACTAAGCCGGTATTATTTAAAGGTAATGAAGCACAGCAACGCGGTACACGTAATACACTCATTACGGTACTAGAAAGCCTACTGCGCTTAATGCACCCAATGATGCCATACATTACCGAAACTATTTGGCAGCGCGTTGCACCACTGGCAGGGCTTGAAACTAAAGGCACCAGCATCATGGTACAGGGCTTCCCTGTTTATAATGAAGCAAACGTTGATGCCCAAGCTATGGACGACTTAGAGTGGGTTAAACAGTTTATTTTAGCAATTCGTGTTATTCGTGGTGAGATGGACATCAGCCCGAGTAAGCCACTTAACGTGTTGCTAGCTAACGCGTCAAGCGATGATGTGCGCCGTATCAACGAGAACGAGTCATTTATTGCCTCGCTTGCTAAACTTGAATCGTTCACCCTGCTTGAAAACAAAGACGATGCACCAGCGTGTGCAACATCCTATGTTGGCAACCTTGAAATTATGATCCCTATGGCGGGCTTAATTGACGTTGAAGCAGAGCTTGCACGTATTAACAAGCAACTCGAAAAAGCAGAAAAAGGCCTAGCCCAAGTGCAAAACAAGCTGGCTAACGAAAAGTTTGTAAATAACGCACCAGAAGCCGTACTTGCAAAAGAGAACGCGAAGCTTGCTGAATTCACTGATGCTAAAACCAAGCTACTTGAGCAAAAAACTAAAATAGAAAGCTTATAATTTTAGTTGCCTGCTAAAGCAATTTAGCAGGCATTAAAAAAGCCGCTCACTGTTAAAGTGAGCGGCTTTTTTGTGCCCTGCGATTAACCACAAGGCACAGCTACATTAGAACTTATAGTTGTACTGTGCGCCAACAAGTACAGCGTGACCTTTAGATTCGAAGCCCCATTCGCTGCCTGAATCATCAGTTTCAGTAAAGTTTTGTGTTTTACCACGGATAATACTTACACCTAAATCAACGTTAGAATTTTGGTCTATTGTGTAGTTACCACCAAACGAGAACCAAAAACGGTCTGTATCAGGGATAGAGATTGATAAATGGTTTTTTGAAACTGGCGATTCATCAAACGCTACACCTGCACGAAGCAGTAAACTTTCATTTAGCTGGTAGTCTGTTCCGATTGAATAACGAAAAGAGTCAGAAAAATCTTCTGTTTTTTCAAAACCTTGCTCTGGTGGTAAATTAACGTCAGCTTCTAACTTGTCAAAGCTGCTCCAACCTGTCCATAAAACGCTGTAGTGTAAGCCTAGCTTTTCATCTAGTTGGTGTGAGCCAGAAAGCTCAGCTATTGCAGGTAGCGTAATTTCAACAGATCCAGAACGCTCAGCAATACCTCGAGCGGTGCTTGAATAAGTCCCTTCAAATGTGATGTCAGTTTCTGTTCTGTAATTAAAACCAAAACGGCTATTCTCATCTAATTGGTACATTAAGCCAACATTTAAACCATAACCAGTATCATCACCTTCAAGATTCACAACCTCTGTCTCAGCAGGGTAAGGTAATGGAGTAACGCCTAGATGACGAACTATTTCAGCTTCTGCATAAACCACATTTAAGCCAATACCGTAACTAAACTTCTCAGTAACTTTGTATGCAACACTTGCATTAAGGTTTACAGTAAATATTTCTGTGTTACCAGCAATTTGACCTGCTGAGTAATCATCTTCAAAGTCTGTAGATAAACCAAAGTTAGAAAACGCACCAAAACCAAGTGATACTTTATCGTTGTAAGGCATAGTAAAGTAAGCAGCTGGCACCACTGCACTTGGTGCAATGCTGTCGTCGTCTAATGATGACTCATCAATACCTGTTGGCGCACTTTCACCTTCTAAGCTCACATCTGGAATTACGCCAATAGCAGCAACACTTAGCTGCTTGTCTTTAAATAAAGTCATTAATGCTGGGTTGCGAGCAACAACAGACGCATCATCTGCTATAGATGCTTCACCAGCATATGCACGGCCTAAACCCGATGCATTTTGCTCTGATAATTGAAACGCGGCTGCAAAACTATCAGCCGAAACAAATGCAAGCGAAGCTGCAATAAGAGTTTTAGAAAATTTCATTGTTGTGTCCTTAACCAAACAAGCGTTTGGGTATCTATGTGTTGTTATTAGGATTTTAAACTTGGCTACACTACCTTAATTTTTTATAAAAAACTGTAACAAAGCGACAAAAAACACCAAAAAACACGTTTTTTAACTACATTTTAACAACTATTTAAAACTCATCGGAGCAGAAATGTGCTATTAGAGCTTATACTCTAATTGTAATTAATTATCATTTAGATTGACTTGTAATTCCCTGCATTTTAAACTCATTACAAAATCACAAAGGAAGCAAATAGGTGATCATTTTACTTATTATTGCAGGGCTCATTTTTTGTGGCGCCAGTGTGTTTTGTTTTTATAAAGCAAACTATTGTGCCTGCACACAAGCCGGCCAATGCGATAACCCCGTAAACCATTACTGGTTAGGGGCCATGCTAAATGCATTAGTGTCGTTAGCTTTTTGCTGTATTGCACTGCATGTACAGCAAGGAACATTATTATGGCTAACGTTAATGGCGAGTTGTTTTTTAGGCGCTTATATTTCTGCTAAACGCGAAAAACTTAAGCGCTGTAAAAAAGCTAATTCAACAAGTGCTCTTTTAACAAACGAGCCAAATTAATTTGATAGTCGAGTGGCTTGATACTCGACACTATTTTAATACTTTGATCAGGCTCATTTAAGTCTAAGTCTTTAGGGGTGACGTGGTGCCCGTGTTTAGCATTATAAAATAGCTTAACTTTAGGCTTGATAGGATTTAATTTATTGCCCTCGAGCACGAGAGCTAATCGCTCATTAGTTAATTTAACAATAGTGCCTACTGGGTGCACACCTAAACATTTAATAAAGTGCTGTACTAGCTCTGCATCAAATAGCTCTTTGTTAGCCAACAAATAACGCAGCGCATTAATGGGTTCATCCCCTTCTTGATGGGGCCTATCGGCTGTTAGCGCATCGTACACATCAACAATTGCCATGATGCGCGCTGGGCGGCTAAGCTTTTCAGCTGTAATACCACGCGGATAGCCTGAGCCATCTAATCGCTCATGATGGTTAACTATCATGTCGAGTATAAGGGGGGTAATGCCTTTTTCACCTTTAACCAAGCCTAAACCTTGAGCCACATGGCGTTTAATAATATCCATTTCGCTGCTAGTGAGTTTACTTGGCCTAGAAATAATCCCCTGCGGGAGTTTAGCTTGGCCTAAGTCGTGAAGTAACGCGCCCATAGCAAGCTGCTGCACGGCTTCTTCTTTATATCCTAAATATTTAGCAAATACGGCGGTAAAAATAGCGCAGTTAATCATGTGGCGCCAATTGTAGCTATGTTTGTCTTTTATGCGGGTTAAAATAGTCATTGCGCTGGTATTTCTAAATACCGAGCTGACTATATCGTTAGCCATTTCATCAATCACCTTTAAATTAACCGACAACCCTGTGGTTACATCACCATACAAAGCTTGCAGCTTGCGATTATGCTGCTCAAAGTTAATGCTGGCTTTGGCAAATTCTTGCTCAAGGGTAATCGCAGGTTTTACAGCGGGTGGTTTTGTTTTACTGCTTGAAGTGGTGCTCTTTTGTGGGGACGCACTCTTAGGTTTGTACTTATCGGGTATGGCGGCATCGCCTTTGGTAAAGTCGATAAGCAGCTCTAAAACGCCTTCGGTTACTAAGCGTTTTATAATTGCCTGGTTTCGCACTAAGCCACTGGTTTTTATTTTTATACTGTTGAGCCCTTCATGCTGTTTGGTAACACTGTCAACAAACATACCTGGAGTGAGCTCTGAAATGGGTAACGCGATGAGCATGGCAGAAGCGTTTTCTACAATTAAATATGCCTACTAAATAGCATTATTTAACCCTAAAAGTCTACTTTTTGAGTTGAGGGTAATACCATATAACTATAAAGGACTACTAAAATGAAGGTAGACGTAAACAAGGAAAACAATAAAAAGCAAATGGCGCTCTTGCTAGGAATCGAACCTAGAACTTAGCCTCCGGAGGGCCACGTGATATCCATTTCACCACAAGAGCACATTTGTTGCTAAAACACTAACTCGCGATATCAATGCTTTAGCACTGGCAATAATAAAGAGATCTTTAAATAAATACCAGCATCATTGAGTTATATGCCTATAAATCAAACTGTTTTTGATAAAACACTTCACAACTTGCCAAAAACAAGCTATTTATTGGTATTCGATAAAAAAATAGTAACCGTTTGGCAACATGTTCTGAATGCTTACGGATTATATAGAGGATGTAATTATGAGTTTAATGTCGACTGAGCAAGTGGCTGAGTTTTTAGGTGTAAAAGCCGAGCGGGTAAAACGCCTTGCTCGTGAGAGCTTGCTTATTGCCAAGTCTGAAGATGAAAACGGTGAACCCCAATTTGATGCTGACGAAGTAGCAAAGTACAAAGAGCTTGCCGCTCGTTTTGGCGGGCTTTAACCTTTTATCTCGTTTAATAACTTATTTAGCTGCGCGCGTAATGTGCTTACCTTATTATTTATGTCGCGCTGCTCATACCACCCTATACACAACACCAAAAACACCACTTTAAAGTAACGTAGCTTGTCATAAGCGCAATAAAACTCACTGGGTATTGCTTGCTGGGCACTATATTGCTCAAGCAAAGTGTGCTCTGCGTGCGCATTTAGCTCTAAGCTGACCGCAAGTGCCGCTAAATCAAAATACACGTCGTTTGTTTGCGCATATTCAAAGTCAATCAAATACATGCCACTTGAATTTACTATTAGGTTATCTTTAACTAAATCGTTATGACAAAAGCCACTGTTGTAGGGCATGTCATTAATGGCGCTTAGCGTATATTCAATTAAGCGGCTGTGCTGTTGATATATGTTGCTATTAGCGTAACACACAAGCTCTTTTGCAATATCCATTGGCTGTGTAGCTAGAGGGTAACTATGAACGCGTGCCAACTTCTCAACTAGGTCAATACTGTAATTATTAGTAGCGATATCACCACAAATATAGCGAAATGCAGCTCGCCTGTTAGCCTTATCGAGCCAAATGGGTTTAGGGCAAACGTTATGCTGGCTAAGTGCAGTTTGGGCTTGTAGCCCTATTTTAGGCCAATGCGATTTGTAGCATTTTAATAAGTAGTTTTGCTGTGCGGTTTTTATTAGGTAATTGTCGTTACTTAAACCATTCACTAGTTTAGTGGTTTGTAGCACGTGCTCAGGTGCCAAAAACTCACTACATAACGCGGCAATATTTGGATTACGGTGCATGCGTTATAATTGCGCTAATGGCTTAGCTTGGCTTTGCTCGTACTCTTCGTACCAGGTTTTAAATCCCCACGCGGCCATAATAGTGTAAAAAATAAATAGCGCGAGCGTTGGGTAATAGCCTTTTTCGTAATACAAATACATAGAGGCCGCATCAATAACAATCCAATACAGCCAGTTTTCGAGTACTTTTTTAGCAACCAAATACGTGGTTACCACCGCAAAACAGGTTGTAAAGCTATCTAGGTAGGCAAAATCGGCGTGGGTGTAGTTTTGCATTACATAGCCAATAATAATGGCCGCTAAGCTCGTAGCGCCTATAAGAATGGCGTGGCGTTGTGTAGACCATGAGGTAATACTAATATTATCTGCTTTGCCTTTGCGCCATACCATCCAGCCAAATACAGCCATGTACATGTAATAAAAATTAAGTAGCGACTCCATAAGCAGCGCGCCATTCCAGTACATTATGGTGTAAATAAGCGTGCTAAAAAAAGCGGCAGGCCAGCACCATAGGCTCTCTTTTATTGCCAGTAATAAATAAGCAATAGACAACCCTACCGCAATATATTCCCAATGCGACATTGCTGTAAAACCACTTAAGGTTTGTGTTAAAAAATCCATGTGTGCGGTTACCGTTTTTAATACACGTTAAATAAAGGCGATTACTCTGGAGATAAATCGCCAGATAAAAACTTACAAACAAAAATAGCCTTACCAAACTCTTCGTACGAGCGTTTAATTTCGGTGTTTAGCACTTGCATTACTAAATCGTAATCGCCAAAAATTTGCGTAGAAAGCGTATTGGTGATCACTTTTAAGTTGTCGTATTCGTTCAAACGGTCAATAAAGCCCTTAATAAACGGAATGTAATCTTGATGAAGTGGGTATTTACTGATCTCTACTGATAATTTCATTTTAAACTCTACTTTTAATTATTTGATTTCAACAAATCGTTCAATGCCAGTTCAATACAGTGTAAAATTACACTCACACTCAATTAGCTGAGCTTATTATGGCACGCAGAATAACCTATACATTTAAAAACCAACCGCGCGAAATTAACTTCGCAAAAGACAAATACCACGACATGTATCAAGCTATTGCCGCTGCCGAAGGTATTGATTTAACTAACTACTTAAACATGGTACGCCAAATAGAAATGACCTCAAAAGGCTCTTCGGCTGTACGTAACTTTCGTGACCAAGAATTTGCCCGTATGGGCTTTAGTGATATTTACTTTATTAAAGAATAAATATCACTTATTAACTATCGCTGGTACTCGTAACTTACGCGCGGTGTAATATTACACAGTAATTCGTAAGGGATAGTATCGGCGCAGTGGGCTATTTCTTCAACCGGAAGCTCCGGCCCCCACATTGTAACGCTGTCGCCTACTTTAACATTGTGCTCGTTTTCGCCTATATCAATGCTTATCATATCCATAGACACACTGCCTACAATACCGTAACGCTGTCCTGCAATCATAACCGGCGTGCCTTCTTTGGCATGACGCGGATAGCCATCGCCATAACCCATAGCCACTACGGCTAATTGGGTTGGTTTATCACTTTGCCAACGGCCTCCGTACCCTACTCGCTCATGGGCGGCAACATCACGCACTGCAATCACCTTTGTGGTTAAACGCATGACAGGCTTTAAATTGTGCTCTTGCCCTGTGCAGTTTGCCATTGGCGACACCCCATAAAGCATAAGTCCTGGGCGTATCCAATCGCCGTGTCCTGCTGGCCAAGCTATAATACCGGCCGAGTTTGATAAACAATGTGCTTGGTCTATGCCCTTTACAAGCGTATCAAATAAGCTAATTTGCTGTGCCGTTTTAGTATTGTGCGTATCATCGGCACACGAAAAATGGGTCATCAAATTAATGGTGCTTTTAGCATTGGGTGTGCGCTGCAAGCGGCTATAAAATGCGTCAAACTGCTCAGGTGCTATGCCTAATCGGTGCATGCCGGTGTTTATTTTTAGCCAGCAAGTAATTGGCGCATCTAAGGTGGCATTTTCTATTGCTGCAAGCTGGTTTTCGTCGTGCACAATAGTTTGAAAATTATTAGCCAATAAAATAGGTAAGTCGGCTTTATTAAAAAAACCTTCAAGCAGTACTATTGGCTTTGTTAAACCACCGGCGCGCAGTGCGAGGGCTTCATCAATTCGGGCAACAGCAAAAGCATCAGCACTATTTAAGTGCTGGGCAATTTTTACTAAACCATGCCCATACGCATTGGCTTTTAATACCGCCATTATTTTGCTATTTGGCGCAAAACGTTTTACCTGCGATAAGTTATGCGCAAGGGCGGTTAGGTTAATTTCGGCAGTGGCTAGGCGCATTAGTATTCATCATCAACTGCTGGCCCCGCGTAATTATCAAAGCGAGAAAATTGCCCTTGGAAGGTTAAGCGCACTTTACCAATTGGGCCGTTACGCTGTTTACCTATGATAATTTCGGCGATGCCTTTTTCTGTACTGTCTTCGTTGTATACCTCATCACGGTATATAAACATGATTAAATCGGCATCTTGCTCTATTGAACCTGATTCACGTAAATCTGAGTTAATTGGGCGTTTATCGGCACGTTGCTCTAGCGTACGGTTTAGCTGCGAAAGCGCAATAACCGGGCACTGTAACTCTTTAGCGAGCGCTTTTAATGAACGCGATATTTCGGCAATCTCTAAAGTACGATTATCTGATAAACTAGGTACGCGCATTAACTGAAGGTAATCGACCATGATCATACTAATACCACCGTGGTCGCGCGCTATACGTCTTGCACGTGAACGCACATCGGTAGGTGTAAGCCCCGATGCATCATCAACATACATTTTGCCTTTTTCCATCAACAGCCCCATAGTTGATGAAAGGCGTGCCCAATCGTCATCATCTAGCTGGCCAGTACGTACCTTAGTTTGGTTAATACGACCAAGTGATGCCAACATCCTCATCATAATTTGTTCAGAGGGCATCTCTAATGAGTAAATAAGCACAGGCTTGTCTTGCGTCATTGCGGCGTGCTCAGCAAGGTTCATCGCAAAGGTGGTTTTACCCATTGAAGGACGTGCTGCAACAATAATTAAATCAGAAGGCTGCATACCTGCTGTCATTTTATCTAAATCAGCATACCCAGTGCTTACACCGGTTACACCGTCTTGCGGCGACTGGTATAGCTCTTCGATTTTATCGACGGTTTTTTCAAGAATGTTATGAATGCTTTGCGGGCCTTCGGTACTTTTTGTACGTTGCTCAGCAATTTTAAATACTTTACTCTCGGCAAAGTCTAATAAGTCGTGGCTGGTGCGCCCTTCTGGGTTAAAACCAGCTTCGGCTATTTCATTAGCTACGCCAATCATTTCGCGTACTACCGCGCGCTCACGCACAATATTGGCGTATGCATCGATATTCGCAGCACTTGGGGTGTTTTTAGCTATTTCGGCCAAATACGCAAAACCACCAATGCCTGCTAGTTGGTTATTTTTTTCAAGACTTTCTGAAATTGTGATTAAATCTATCGGATCGCCCACTTCAGCAAGCGCGGTCATGGCTTCAAAAATAAGCTTATGGGTGCGGGTATAAAAGTCCTGCGCAACAACCAGCTCTGCTACGCGGTCAAAAGCTTGGTTATCAAGCATTAAGCCACCTAAAACAGATTGTTCAGCTTCTATTGAATGGGGAGGAACTTTAAGGGTATCGACTTGCTTATCTGGTTTGGCCATAACTTCACAGTACTAAAATTGAATGGCTCTATTCTATCGACTTGGCGGGGCTGTGCAAATAGCAAAGCAGGAAATCTTTTCCTGCTTTTTGTAATCATTAACGCTAATTAGCGTTATTTAGTTCGCAGCTCAATTCGCCCGCTTATAGTATCCATTTCAACACTTGCGCTGCCACCATTGGCACTAAACTCTAAATCACTAGAAGGGCCATATTTAGCTTTAGTAACTTTATCGCTGGTAACTTTATTAATAATTTTACCGTTGGCGTGCGCTTTAATCTCAAACTGAGCCGACACGCTTTGCGGGAAGTAAAAATCAGCATCACCACTTACCGACTCATAGCGAACATCAGCCCCTTTTAGCAACTCACTGATGTGTATTTCAGCTTCGCCGTTTACAGTATTAATACGTAAGCTTTTTATGCTCGATAATGTAAAATCGATATCGCCATTTACGTTTTCTAATCGTACGTCGTTTGCGGTTGTGCTTGATTTAATATCGCCATTTACGGCACTAAAACGCAGCTCACCGCTAGATTGCTTATCATTTATTTCACCGTTTACGGTTTCAAATTGAATATTGCCGCTTAAGTTCTGTGCGTTTACATCGCCATTTACGGTGCTTAATTTAACAGTGCCGCTAATGTCATTTACCGTAATTTCACCATTAACAACATCAACCTCAGCGCCTTTTTTAAGTGTTTTTGCAGTCACTGACACATTTACGCCAGCAAATTCTAAGCGACTGCTTTTTGGCATAAATACTGTTAAGTTAGAGCCATCTCCATTGTTACCCCATCCCAAATTGCGTGGCATTTTTACTATAAATTCGGTTTTATCGCCTGTCGTTTTAAGCTCAAATCCTTCGGCCTTGTCATCAAGCTCGCCGGAGACTTTAAATTCGTTTTTATCCCAGCCGGTTATGTTTACATCGCCGCGTTGGTTTTCAATAAAAATAGTGCCGCCGCTTGGCACCTCTATTTGCTTATCTATTTTTTCGCCCGCTAAAACGCTCAGTGGTAATAGGCTTAGCCCAAGTAAAATTGCTTTCATGTTATTCCCCTATATTTGCTGCCAACGCGGTGCATGCACCTTGTTAATTAAGTCGAGTTGTTGCTGGTAAACTTGCGCCAACATGGTCAGTAATGCCTGATTTTGTGGCTCGTTTTCAAGTGCCTGTTTAATTGCCTGCTCTGCTTCTTCAAGCTCTTGTAACTGTGCTTGCCAGTTATTGGTAAGTGCATCCTGGTTTTTGTACTGCACTAATAAACTTTGCTTTTGCGCTTTAAAGTAATCGCTCATAGCAGCCACTTGGCTTGGCTCGTTATTGCTCATAAATATATTTATTGCTAATAACGCCGCTGCACTGCACGCAGCAATAGCGCTAAATTTAGGCCATAATGGCGCTTTAACAGCAGGTGGCTTAGCTGTCACTATGGCGTGTTCAATGCCCTGCCAAAGCGCTTTATTGGGCGCTATGTCTTTATTTAAATTGTTTAAAGACTCGTTTAAGTAGTCATCAAAATTTTGTTTACTCATACTCGTACCACTCTTGTAATAACTGCCTTGCACGATGATATTGCGACTTACTCGACCCCACTGCCATTCCCAATTGCTGGGCTATTTCTTCGTGGCGGTAGCCTTCAATGGCATATAAAACAAACACCATGCGGGCGCGCTCTGGTAGGCGAACAATTAATTTATCTAACCCGTTTAATCCCTTACAACTTTGCGCGCTTTGCTCATCCATACCGCTTTGTTCTATGCTCACAACTTTGTTTAACCAGCTTTTGTGTTTGCGTACATAACTAATCGCAATGTTGCTTGCTACGCTGTATAGCCAAGTAGAAAATTGTGAGCGCCCGTCAAACTGCGCTATTTTATGCCACACCTGCACAAACACCTCTTGGGCGGCATCTTCAGCGTGCGCTTCGTCGGCCAGTAAGCGCAAACATAAACCGTAAACACGCTTTATATGCAGCTCATATAATGCCTTATAAGCATTTTGATCCCCCGCTTTAACACGCTCAATGAGTGCAAGGTCGCATAGGGACGTGTGCTCGGGTTTTGTGTGTAACATCCGTGATGTCGCCTTTTAATTATTTTTATTTAAAAACGTGTATTAATGAGTGTATTGATTACTAAGACGCAAAGACAGACAAGAAAGGTTTAAACTAATAATAAAAATAGTTAAATAATTTTATATAGAGCTATTAGATGGGTATTAAAGAGGAATTTTAGATACAAAAAAGCCGCGCTAAAAGCACGGCTTTTTGGGCTTAATTAAAAATTAAGCTTCAGCAATAACGATTACTTTAATAGTAGCTGTTACGTCTGAGTGTACTGCGATTGCAACGTCGAATTCGCCAGTTTCACGGATAGTACCGTGAGGTAAACGAACTTCTGATTTAGCAACTTCAACACCAACAGCTGAGATAGCGTCAGCGATGTCACGAGTACCGATTGAACCGAATAGCTTACCTTCGTCACCAGCTTTAGATACTAAAGTAACTTCTGCTAATGCTTCTAGTTTATCAGCGCGTGCTTGTGCTGCAGTTAACTGTTCAGCGATTTTCGCTTCTAAGTCTGCGCGACGAGCATCAAACGTTTCAATGTTTGCTTTAGTTGCAGGAACTGCCTTACCTTGCGGGAAAAGGAAGTTACGTGCGAAGCCAGATTTAACAACAACCTGGTCACCTAGGCCACCTAGGTTAGCGATCTTATCTAGTAGAATAACTTGCATGTTTCTACACCTTTTAAAAACTGTTAATCCGCTGCTTACTTATGTAAGTCAGTGTATGGAAGAAGGGCTAAGTAGCGAGCACGCTTAATAGCAGTTGCTAGCTGGCGCTGGTATTTAGCGCTAGTACCTGTAATACGGCTAGGTACGATTTTGCCACTTTCTGTAACATAGTTTCTAAGAGTAGCTAGATCTTTGTAATCGATTTGTTGTACGCCTTCCGCTTTAAAGCGGCAGAACTTACGACGTCTGAAATAACGTGCCATGAGATTAATTCCTCAAATAATTCTTTCTATATGCTGAGCATGCAAAACCAATTGGCTAAGGCCGTTACGACCTTCGTGGCGATTTAAAAAACCACTCACTTGCAATGCCTGCCCAACGTGCAAATGTTGAGTCTGTTGTTGCATTTGCTTACCACTGGCAACAACCTGAAGCCTAACGTAACTATTACGGTTAAGATCTGCTTCGGTTTGCATCGATTTATGTTCTACAACAAAAATACAATGCGGTATGCCTGCAGGGCTTTGGCTAAACTTGGGTGTTTTACAAACAACCCCCGATATAACCAGCTGATTCATATATGGGCTAACCATTACACTAACTGCTGACTACGTGCCATGCTAGGACTCAAAACAATTAAGCAGCTGGTGCTTCTTTCTTCTCTTCTCTTGCAAGAGGAGACGCTTCAGTTACTGCATTTTTAGTACGCATAACTAAGTTACGAAGCACTGCATCGTTGTAGCGGAAAGTAGTTTCTAGCTCGCTGATTACTTCAGTAGGTGCTTCAACGTTCATAAGAACATAATGAGCTTTGTGAAGCTTGTTGATTGGGTAAGCCAGTTGACGACGGCCCCAGTCTTCAAGACGGTGGATAGTACCACCAGCTTCAGTGATAGAACCAGTATAACGTTCGATCATACCAGATACTTGCTCACTCTGATCAGGGTGAACCATGAATACGATTTCGTAATGACGCATGGATATTCCTTACGGTTAATAGAGCCTTCTACCGTTTCGGCCGGTCGGTTTAAGGCAAGGAATTAATAGTGTAAAAGCCGAAATGAGCGCGCATTTTACGCTTAGATGGATAATTAAGCAAGCAGGTTTTTTTAAGCTTTGATAGATAAGTGTTAAAGCTATCAGCTATCAGCTATCAGCTATCAGCTATCAGGGGGATATTAATATGCGTTCGCTTTATATCAACAAGCAGAATTACGATAAGTGCGTTGGGTTTGTGTAGACACAAAGCTTGCTTGCGTAAAAAGCGCAGCTTTTAATTACTTACCCCCTCCATTTGCGCCTAAAATATAAACATTTACTCAAACCTAAAGCCGTGCAATTATTAAGCAACACATTATTTAATAAGGATATTTATGAAGCTCTTACTATCACTTGTATTTGCATTTGCTTTTAGTACCTCTTTTTTATGCCACGCAGACACTGCTACAACCGACATAACCGTTGGTAAAAAAGTCATTTTACAATCAAAAATACTTAACGAAGACAGACCTATCAGAATTTTCATACCTGACACTGTAAAAGACGATCAGCCGCTTTATGTTATTTATTTACTTGATGGTATTGAGCACTTTCATACGGCGTCAGGTGTTATAAAATCCTTAGTTGATTACGAACAAATACCTAATGCCATGCTTGTTGGTATTGATACAACAAACCGCGTGCGTGATTACTTACCTAAAGTACAAGGTGAGCCTAAAACTGAGTTTCAAACCTTTGTAAAAAATAAATGGCCCGATGCTGGGCAAACCGGCAATTTTTTAAAGTTTGTGTCTGACGAGCTCATGCCCTACATAAATAGCAATTACTCAACTAACGGCTACAACACCTTAATTGGTCACTCTAATGCTGGTACATTAGCGCTTTATACTTTAGTTAATCAGCCTGAATTATTTAACAACTACATAGCTATAAGCCCAAATAGTTGGTGGAGTGATGAAGAGTTAAAAAATAATATTATTAAATACACTAAAAACCCTAAAGGTACTCAAGAGTTATTTATTAGTGTAGCGAGTGAGGGCGCACGTTTTTATACAGGCGCATTAAATACGTTAGTAAATTTAGAACAACAAATGCCCACACAGCTAAAATGGGAATATAAGCATTACCCTACATTTACTCATATGGGCACTATACTGCCAGCCCTTAGCGATAGCCTAATTCACTTATTTAGTGACCTAATTTTTAAAGTGACTGACGAGCACGGAAAATTTGCCGATGTATCACTTATCACAGGTTACTACCAAGCACTGAGCGATAAGTACGGATTTGAGCTTAAAATTCCACAAGATGTGTACGTAGAGTTTGCCCACAGGCAGCAAAAGTTTGATAACACTAAAAAAGCGATAACTACACTTAAACACTTTACTCGTGATTACCCTAATGCTGCTTACTCCCACATGCGGTTATCGCAAGGGTACACGGCTGACAAACAGTTTAAAGAAGCTGTTACTAGTATGAAACACGCACTAAAACTTGCTAAACAAAACTCGCGCGACCCACTGTTAATTGATGCACTACAAGATATGGTGAATGAAGCCCAAGCCAATTTGTAACTGATTTAACGCAAAGCGCTTTTTAACTAACGATAATTACGAGCTACGCTCGTCGCGTCAGCAAGCTAAACGTCTACAGGAAAAATTAAGCTCAGTGTTAAACTTTGCAAGGCGCAAAGCTTGCTTGCGTGAAAAGCGCAGCTTTTAATCTGTTTAAAGCCACTTAAAAACAAAAAACCGATGTTTAACCTAAACATCGGTTTTTCTTTACTGAAAGCTGATAGCTAAAAGCTAACCACTTTACTTTATACGTTGGGCTTCGCTTCGCTCTTCCCAACCTACGTTATTTGCCTATCGCTTCTTTGGCGAACAGGTGTTTTATTGGGCCTAGGTTATCAACGAGTGACAGCCCGACTCCACGTATCAGCTTTTTAACCGGGTTGGCACCTTCAAATAACTCTTTAAGCCCTTGCATCATGGCTATGTGCTTTTGCGCGTCGAGCTTGCGGGTGCGCTCGTAATCGCGAAGCGTGCAGGTACTCGCAAACTCTTTACTATCACTTGTCAGTAGCTCAATTAAATATGCGGCGTCTTTTAGGCCTAGGTTCATACCAAGCCCTGCAAGTGGGTGAATGGTGTGCGCTGCATCACCCATTAATACCACTTTGCCACTTACCCATTGCTGGGCGTAGCGCATTTTAAGTGGAAATGCTGCGCGTTTACTTTGCACTTCACACAGCCCGCATTGGCCATCTATGGCTGCCATTACAGCTTTATTAAAAGTAGTGTCGTCCATTGCTAGCAATTCATCGCAATGATTAGGGCTGGTAGACCACACAATAGAATGGGTGTTGTCATCGCTAAGGGGTAAAAATGCCAGTGGCCCAGTTGGTAAAAACACTTGGCGTGCGGTGTTTGCGTGTGGCTCTTTGGTTTTAACCGTAGCAACCAATGCATGATGGTCGTAATCTTTAAAGCTTAGCGCCATATTAAATTGTTTACGAATAGCCGAATTTGCGCCATCGGCCGCCACCAGCAGCTTAGCAATAATAGGCTCACCGCTTTTAAGGGTTATAAATACGTCGGACTCACTTTGGTGTATTTGTTGATACTCAGTATCAAACATCAGTGTGGCAGTGGGGTGTTGCTCTAGCTCTTTTATAAGTGCAAAACGAATAATATCGTTTTCAACTATATGGCCTAAGTGTTCAAGCTCAAGTTGCTCGTTATTAAAGGTTATTTTACCAAAGCTGTCGGCGTCGCGTACGTCCATATGCGTATAGGCACACGCTCGCTCTGCCATTATGTGTGGCCATACGTTTAATTGCTCAAACAGGTTTTGGCTTGCAATACTCAGCGCACTTACCCGCAAGGCGTATTCATCACTTGGCGGTAATTGCTTTGGCGCGGCGTCTAGCACCACAACACTTACATTGGCTTTAGCGAGTCCTAACGCGAGGGTTAAGCCTACGCAGCCACCACCCACTATACAAACCTGTGCTTGCTTCATAAACGTGTACCTTGTTTAACTTGCCCCATTAGCTGCTTGGCCAACGGTGCTTTTAATGCGGGAAATAAATCCATTGAGAAAAGCCCAATGCTGCGCCCAAGCGCTAATACCCGTGACGAGTTTGAAAAAAGCCTAACCAGTGCGTCGGTTAAACTCATTACGGTATTTATATCGCTGCTACGCTTTTGTGAATACTCACGGGTAAACGCATAACTGCCTAACTCGTTTTTACTTGTTGCAATTAAATTACTAAGTACTTGTACATCACGCAGGCCTAAATTAAAGCCCTGCCCTGCAATGGGGTGAATAGCATGAGCAGCGTTACCAATGACTACCGTACGATGCGCTGTTAATGATTCAGCTTGGCCATATACTAGCGGGTAGCTTGTGCGTGTGCCCACTTTTGTAAATTGCCCTGCCCGATAACCAAATGCACTTTGCAGTGCGTTTAAAAAATCATTTTCGTTTAAGGCTGTATGCTGCTCAACGTGCTGTTGCTTCATGCACCACACTAATGAATAACGGCTATTGCTCATTGGTAAAAGCGCCATAGGGCCGTGCTCGGTAAAGCGCTCATACGCATGGTTGTTATGCCCGCCTGCTACTTCAACATTGGCTATAATAGCGCCTTGTTCATAGGGCTGAGTATTAAAGCCTAAACCCAGTAAGTTACGGGTTGGAGATTGCGCACCATCGGCAATAACCAGTAGCTTAGTATTAAGTTGCTCGCCGCTTTGTAAAGTAACCTCATTACTGTTTAGGCTTTGCTTAATAGCGCTTACGCTATCGGGGCAATAAAGTGCAATACTCGCTTGCGTTAAACGCTGATACAGTGCGCGGCCAAACGGGTTTACCTCAACCACGTAACCTAATGACGGTTTAGCAAACTCGTCGCAACTAATATGTGCTTTACCAAAGTGACCACGATCCGACACGCTTACTTTTTTTATTGCTGCTGTGTATGGCGCACGTGGCTCAAATAAATTTAACTGCTGTAAATACTCAACCGACTGCTGTGCAAGGGCAATACTTCTATCGTCAAAACTTGGGTGGTAATCGCCCGTTACTTGGTTTGCTTCTACTACCGCAATAGTGAGTGAAGGGTTTGTTTTAGCAATGCTTAGCGCACAACTTGCCCCTGCAAGCCCGCCCCCAATAACAACGACATCAAACTGCTTAGCCACTTTATTTCTCCAAGCTTATGCGCTTTTTGCACTTTGCATAAGTGCTTCTATATCGTTTATGGTTTTAGGTACGCTCAGGGTGAGGTTTTCATGCCCTGACTCAGTAATAAGTAAATTATCTTCGATACGAATACCAATGCCTTTATATTGCTGCGGTGCGTTTGAATCTTCACTAATATAAAGCCCAGGCTCTATGGTTAACACCATGCCTGGCTCAAATGCGCGCTCAACGTTGTTTTGTTTGTAATCGCCTACATCGTGAACATCAAGGCCTAACCAGTGGCCAAGACCGTGCATGTAATATTCTTTACAGGCACCTTTTGCCATTAGCTCATCAAAGTCGCCGGTTAAAATACCTAAATCAAGTAAACCTTGAGTCATTACTTCCATTGCACGTTTATTGGCATGCGACATAAAGCCGCCGGGTTTAACTTCTTCAAAGGCCACTTCTTGCGCTTTAAGTACAATGTTATAAAGCGCAGCTTGAGGTTCGCTAAACTTGCCATTTACAGGAAAGGTACGCGTAATATCGGCAGCGTAACCTTGTAACTCACACCCTGAGTCAATTAATACTAGGTCGCCACCTTTTAGCACATCGCTATTTTGCGTGTAGTGCAAAATATTAGCGTTATCGCCACTACCAACAATGGTGCCGTACGCTGGGTGCGGGGCTCCGTTCATTGCATAATGATGATGCAGCTCTGCCTCTAGCTGAAACTCAGTAGCACCAGGGTGCGAATAACGCATTGCGCGCATATGCCCACGGGCACTTATTTCGCAGCCTTCACGCATAATGTTTACTTCGCTTGGCGATTTAAACAAACGCATTTCGTGAATAAGGCCACGCACATCTTTTATCGTACTCGGTGCCTGATAGCCTTTTTTAGGCGCGCTGCGAAGTGTGTTTAACAAGGTAAATACTTTAGTATCAAAACTTGGGTAAGCGCCTTGTGCATAAAATAAAATCTGCTGACCGTTAACCAAATCTAATAATTGTTCAGTTAGCTCACTTAATGCGCAAGTTTCGTCGAATAAGTACTCATTTTTAGCTTTTTCGAAGCCAATTCTGCGGCCGTGCCAAATTTCGGCCAGTTTATCTTTATCAAGACAAAATAACGTACTTGGCGTATCGCTGTTATTACACAGCACTAAAACGGCATCGGGTTCGTTAAAGCCGGTTAAGTAAAAAAAGTCGCTGTCTTGTCTAAATGCATATTCAGTATCGCGGCTACGAGTTACTTCACTGGCCGCAGGAATAATGGCCACACTATTTGCATCCATTTTCGCAAGTAAACGCTCTCTGCGTGCTTTAAATTCTGATTTTTGTATTTCAACCATGCTTTAACAACCCGTTTTATTTAGATTAATGTAGTGTTTTTTTAGGTGCTTTTTCTTTGCCAAGCTCGGCAAAACAAAGCAATGCCGATACACGTACATATTCAATCACTTCATGCAGGGCTTGGCTGTCTTCTTCGGTTTCGTCAAACATGGTATCTAGGCGTGTAATTTCGCTAAAATCGCTAATAACTTCTTTTACATCTGCCGATAACTTACCGTAATCTTTTTGCTTTAAACCAAATCCAAGCATAAACCCTGCAACCCATGATACGAGACCATTGGCTTGATCGATGAGTGTTTCATCATCGCTTGGTAAAAATAAATCGAACGCAAAAGCTTCATCGTTAAAACTTGCTACCACTTGCTTATAAATGGTGCCAAAAAACTGCTTTAGGTCGTTGCTAAACGCTTGGCCATCATTAAATACATCGCTTAATAAGCCTAAGTATTCTTTGTCATCAATACTTAAACCACACGCTAGTAATCCGCTAATTACGCCGTGCGCTTCTGCCGGTGAGACAAAAATTTCGTTTTTTTCTAAAAGCAGCTGGGCTTTTTGGTAATCTGGTAAGTCGCTCATGTTTATATCTTCGCTTTGCTAGTTAAGGCAATGCTACCACTCGATAAAAAGCAACTCCAATTAATTGTATGATCCTGCTCAAAAAGTAGCATGATAAGTAAATAGCGAGTTACCAGCGGGCAAAAACTACTCGAACGGTTCAATTTTTTACGTTTGGGGTTTAAGGAATGGATTATGTCTTATATACTGAACTTGTTCCCTGGGGTGCCGGAGTTTGGTTAAGTCCCTGAGCCGATAAATTTTATACCAGGATTTCTGTTCGTCTACTATTGTGCAAGCTCGGCATGTACCGAGAAGCCTACGGTAGACCGCAGCTTTCCGCCCTGAAACCTTCTGGTTTCAGGACTGACGCCGGACACCGCACGCTTGGGGAACACTTTTCTTACCTATCTTTTTGCTACTCCCCTGTTTTTAAATACCTTTGTTACTTCTATAAATTTTTAGCAAAAAAAAGCTGCAATTGATATTAATCAACCACAGCTTAGTCCTAGAACACATTTCGTTATTTATCTAAACCAGCTTTGAAAACGCTCCATCAGCATATAGTTTACTGGCACTAATATAAGCGTAATAAACGTAGCAAACACAATACCAAAGCCAAGGCTTACTGCCATTGGAATTAAAAACTGTGCTTGTGTCGCCTTTTCAAATAGTAGCGGCATTAAACCAATAAAGGTGGTTAAACTTGTTAGCATTACTGGGCGAAAACGTGCAGCCCCTGCAAGTTTAACCGCATCAATAATTTTGCCGCCTTCACTGCGTTTTTTATTAATAAAGTCGACCAACACAAGTGAATCGTTAACCACCACACCAATAAGTGCCAACATACCAAGTAAGCTCATAATGGTTAACTCCATCCCCATAACCCAGTGCCCTATTACAGCGCCTATCATGCCAAACGGAATAACGCTCATTACAATAATTGGCTGCATGTACGATTTAAGCGGTATCGCTAATAGTGAGTAAATAATAAAAAATACAAATAACAATGCCCAAGCAAGCGAGCCAAACGACTCTCTTTGCTCTTTAGCTTCACCTTCTAGCTTGTAATCAACACCTGGGTATTGCTGCATTAATTCATCTAAATACTCAGTTAGGTCGGCTTGCAGCGCGGTCATGTTGGTATTGCTTTTTTCTATGTCGGCAGTCACGTTAAGTGTGCGGTAGCGGTCTATTCGGTTAATCGTAGATGGGCTTTGCCCTGCAATTAATGTGGCTACATGCGAAAGTGGCACCGAGCCGCCCGTAGGCGTAGTAATAAGTATATTTTGTAAGTCGGCTACAGAGCGGCGCTCTTCAATAGGTAGGCGTACCATAACACGTACATCGTCACGCCCGCGTTGAATACGCTGCACCTGCGAGCCAAAAAACGAGTTACGTACTTGGTTTGCTACATCAACTCGGTTTAATCCCAAAGCAAAGCCTTGCTCGGTAAGCTCTATTTGCAACTCTTCTTTACCATCAGACATGCTATCGGCAATATCAAATACGGTTGGGTAAGTACTTAAGCGCGCTTTAACGCTTTCGGCAATTTTTTGTAACGTATCGAGCGATGTACCACTTAACTGCACATCTATAGGGTCCGAGCTGCGTCCTATTTCGGCCCTAAAGGTTACGCTTTCGGCGCCAGGAATAATCCCAATTAAATCGCGCCACTCACTTACCAGCTCACGTGAGCCAATGTCTGAGTCGCGGCTCTCTGCAGGGGTTATTTCAAAGCGCACACTGCCTGAGTTAGACACGCCACCACGGCCACCGGTTGAGGCTAAAATATTTAATATAACGCTTTCGCCGGTATCTTCATCGCGGTATTTGTCTTGCAATAACTGCGCTTTTTGCGACATATCCATTACATACTTATTGGTAACTTCAAACGGCGTGCCTGTTGGCAAGGTTAATGTTACTCGTACGGTTTCGCTTGGGATACGCGGAAAAAATACAAACTTAGTCCAACCACTGGTTATTAAAGTTAAAATTATAAAAAACACGCCAACAAACAAACTCACCGTCGCTAATTTATAGCGCAATGCTTTAGCTAAAATAGGCTGATAGTATTTTAAAATAGCGCTTTCAAATCCGTCTGCAAAACGCTGCTGAAGTACTTCAAGCTTTGATGATTTTGTTTTTTGATTACGTAGTTTTATGTACTTTAAATGAGCTGGCAGCACAAACTTAGACTCAATTAACGAGAACAGTAATACCGGAATAACCACCACCGGAATTTGTGCAAACAAGGCGCCCCGTGCGCCTTCAATAAACGCTAAAGGTAAAAAGGCCGCTACGGTTGTTAGTACCCCAAAGGTAACTGGTGTTGCAACTTCTTGCGTGCCTAAAATGGCAGCTTGTTCGCCCGACTCTGCGGTTTTTAAATGAGTATAAACGTTCTCCCCCGTTACTATGGCGTCATCCACCACAATACCCAGTACTAAAATAAAGCCAAATAAGCTCATAATATTAAGGGTTACACCAAAAATAGGCATTGCAATAAATGCGCCCATAAACGAAACAGGAATACCAATAAACACCCAAAATGCGATGGCTGGGCGTAAAAATAGAGTTAGCAAAGCCAGTACTAAAATGCCCCCTTGTAGGGCGCTGCTGGTTAGCGTAGCAATACGGCTTTTTACAACTTGAGAGTCGTCATCCCAGTAACTTAATTCAAAACCTTGTGGTAACGAGCTTTGCTTAGACTCTATGTAGTTTTTTACATCATCTGCGACATCTATCGCACTTTGCGGCCCTATGCGGTATACATCTATAAAGGCGGCCTGTTTACCGTTAAAACGTGTGCGTACTGGGGTCTCTTCAAAGTCATCATTAATGTTTGCTATATCACCTAAGCGTATTACTGTACCGTCGCTCTGATTTTTAACTACAATGTTTGCAAATTCATCTTTTCGGTAAGCTTGCCCTTTTGAGCTTATAAGTACATCGCCCCCTTCTGTTTTTAAATTACCAGCCGAAATATCAGAGCTCGACTTAGCCACAGCGGTAGATATTTGCGCAAGGGTTAAGTTGTATTGGCGAAGTGTATCTTGGCTTACTTCTATGGCGAGCTCGTAATCGCGTACACCACTTAGCTCAACCTGCGTAACATTAGGAAGGCGTAAAATATCGTCGCGTACTTGCTCGGCGTATTCTAAGGTTTCTTTTTCACCGTAATCGCTCGCTACAGTAACAGCTATTACTTCGCGTTTTCGTTCGGCAAGCGCCACAATAGGCTTTTCAGCATCGGCCGGAAAAGTGTTTATAGCATCTACACGGCTTTTTATATCGGCTAATAACTCGCGCGGGTCGTAGCCACTTTCTACTTCTATGGTCACCGACGCCGAGCCCTCTGATGAGCGGCTAGATATTTGCTCTATACCTTCTAAATCTTGAACGGCTTCTTCTATTCGAATGGTAACCCCTTGCTCTACATCCTCTGGGGTTGAACCACGCAAAGTAACGCTTACACTTATGCGATCTGTTTCAAACGATGGAAACACCTCAAGCGGTATTTGACTCGATAAACTAAATAAACCCGATAGCAGTAACGTAATAAGCAATAAATTGGCTGCTACATGGTTTTTTGTAAACCAAGCAATCATGGCTTATCTCCTTGTGCAGCACGGCGTTTTTGTATTAGCTCTTCAACACTAATTCCCATTTCTTGCGCTTTTTTTTCTAGCTGCTCACGCGATGGACGCTTACCTTTGCCTGCGCCATTTGGGCCTTTTGCTCGCATATTTTGCGTATCGGTCTCGCCTAAAATGCTTACTGCTGTGCCTGAACTTACTTGCCCAAGCGGTGTAATTACTAACTTATCGCCTGCATTAAGGCCTGTTTTTACCATAGCTTGTGTAGCATTTTGCCATGCAAGCGTAATGTTTTTACGCTTTAACAGCCCCTCTTCAACCACATACACGTAGCTGCCTTGGTAAATAGTACTATTAGGAATTATTAACGCATCAGGCACTGTTTTACCGCTAATTTGCGCTGTGATGTATTGCCCAATTTTAATTGGGTATTGGTTATTAGCCGTGGCTTTGTAAGGGTCATTTATCTGCGCAACAATATACAATTGCTGTGCGCCTTCATCGATAGCGCCCTCAGTGCGTATTATTTGCCCTTGCCATGTTTGCTCGCCCACTAAGTCAGATTTAAACTTAACGAGTGAGCCGGCTTGGTTTTTACTGCCATCTCTGTATTGCTCTGGCAAACTAATATACGAAAGGTCTTTATTTTTAATTGGTAAGCGCACTTCAACGCTGTCTATGGCATAAATAGTTGCAAGTTCTGTGTTTTCGCTTACCACTTGGCCAAGGTCTACATTACGACTAAGCACACGCCCAGCGTAAGGCGCAGTAATTTGGGTACGCTCTAAATCAAGCTGTGCTTTTTCAAGTGCGGCTTGTGCTGAAAGTACTTGTGCTTGTGCAGCCGCTAGTTGGGGCTCGCGAAGTACTAAGCTGCTCGCTTGCGATGAGCCACCTAAACGCTTCCAATCAGTAATTGCTTGTTGGCCGCGGGCTTTTTCTTCTAACAAACTTTGCTCTGCAGTAAGTAATGCTGCCTGCGCCGATTTAACCTCAGCCTGATGATCTCTATCGTCAAGCTGTAGCAGTACATCGCCTTTTTCAAAAAAACCGCCCTCTCTAAAATCATCACTTACTTTATTAATTTGCCCAGATGCTTGAGCAACTAACAAACTTTGAGTACGCGGCTTAACCGTGCCATAGCTATCAATAAAAATTAAGTAATCTTGTGGCTCAATCTTTTTTACCGATACGCTCACCGTGGCTTTAGGAGGTGAGCCAAAACGTTTTGCTTCAGGTGGATTACCCTTAATAAACATAACAATTAAAATGGTGGCCACCACCACTACGGCTGGGATTAAAAGTTTTGCTGATTTAGTTTTCATCGTTATTGCTCTTAGGTTCGCTTGTTGGGGCGTTAAAATCGCCGCCAAGGGCAACGTATAGGTTTATTCGGTTAGCAATTAGCTGGTTTTTTGTTTCAATGAGTGAGCTTTGCGCATCAAAAGAGCGCGACTGGGCATCAAGCACTGTAGTGTAAGTTACTAAGCCGCTTTGGTACTGCTCAAACGACAGTTGCTCTGCTGCAAGGGCGTTTTCTTGCGCCTCTAGCGTGCTTTTATAACTGGCTTGCAAGGATTGCTGCTGAGTAATTGCGTTTTCAACATCGCTGAATGCATCGTACAAGGTATCTAAATATGCTTGTTCTTGTTTTTGTGCATTTAAGCGTGCTACTTCTTCATTTGCTTTTAGCTGGCCACCATTAAATATTGGCGCAGAAATACTGCCTAATAAAGACCACGCTAAGCTTGATGGCGAGAATAAATCGCTCACTCTATCGGTGCTATCACTCACACTTGCTGATAAGTTTAAACTAGGGAAACGCTGTTTATGTGCATAGGCTAGGCCTGCATCGCTTGCTAATAACTGGTACCAGCTTGCGCGCAATTGAGGCTTGCGTGTAATTAGCTCAGAGGGAATACCGGTATTAATCGGCGAAAGAAAAACAGGCAGTTCAACCTCTGCTGATATATCGCCTTTGGGGTAGCCGCCTAATAAGCGCTCTAAAGAACGCGACGCGCTTACAAGCGTGGCTTGTTGATTAGCAATACGAGTACGCTCGTTATTAAGCTCATTACGGGCTAAATATACATCGAGTGCTTCATTAATACCTTGGCGGTAGCCTGATTCAATAATATCTAAGTTTTGCTGTGCGTTTTCTTCTCGGCGTTTATATAAATCGAGTAACTGCTGGGCGGTTACTAAATCAAACCAGCCGGTGACAACATCGGCCACCAATTGCTGCTTAGCTTGCTCAAAACTAGCTTGTTGCGCTAAGTAGTTTAGGTTGGCTTGGCGTTTAGCATCAGATAACTTACCCCACACATCTACTTCATAGCTTAGCTCTAAAGTGACGGAGCTGGCATTATCATAACTTACAGGTCTATTGTCTTTACTGCGCCTAGTTTGCGCAGATAAATCAAGATCGGGCCAAAGCGCAGAGCCTGAAATTATTAATTGCTGCTTTTGTATTTGTACATCGTAGGCACTTTGCAGCAAAGCCTGATTATTATTAAGTGCTTTATTAACAAGGTCTTCAATGTAAGGGTTTTCTAACGTTTGCAGCCATTGCTGATCTACTGCAAGTGTATTTTGTGCTAAACCATGTTGCCATGTCGCTGCAATGTCGCTGGGTGCTTGCTCGCGCTGCTGAGGGTTTAGCGTACCCGCACAGCCGCTCAACAATATCAAGCTAAGAGCCAATAAAGTTGGCTTAGTTTGCCAAATCATAGTTAACCTAAATTACTGCCATTTATGAATGTAATTCAAGCACTTTGGCAAATTTTGCTCAACTTACTTTACATAACATTACATACGTTGCGATGAATTAACATAATAGTCAGTTATTATAAAAACCGGCAGGGAATTTGAAGGGTATTTATACAAAAAAGCAAATAGCGTGTAATACACTATTTGCTAAATTGGGTAAGTAATGCTGTTAAACACAAGCCTTTAAATTTCTTTAACGAAGCTCATATATTGCTGCATATCGCCAACAACTGCTTGCGCTAATAATTCGCTTGTTTTTACTGCGTACGGCTGTTTAAAGTGAATATCCCACAACGCAGATTCACTGCGCCAATGTTCATAAACAACTAATGTATCGTCGTTATTTTCAATACTATATAAATCAAACACTAAGTTACCAGGCTCCTGGCTGCGCGTTTGCGTTAAATGAGTTGCGAAACGCTCAATGACTTTATTTTTAAAACTTGGCTTAATCTTAAAAATAAAAAACACAATACATATATCATCTTCAGGGTTAACAACTTTTGTATTACGCTCATGCAGCGGAGCTGGCACTGTATCTTCTAATAACATGACCTGTGGCGCCGATTGGCTGATTTCAGGCAGCGCATTTAATAACGTTTGTGTGTAATCCTGTGCGCCATGGTAATCAACTGCATTTTGATCTTCAAAACGCTCATAAGCAAAAAAGACGCCTGGCTCGTTTTTATCCTGATATAAACGCATCTCTATAAGACCTGTTTCGGCTTTAGCACCTTGCTTGTCTTCTTCTAGTAGCGCTTTAAATTGTGCGATGTGCTCGTCTTTAATTTCAAACTTAACAATTTGCGTGATCATAATTAGCTCCAGCTTTAAATTACTGATACCAATACGCTTAATTAAGTGATCTATTTTGAGGCTTGAAAAACATGTTGATAGCTAGGCAAAAAAAATCGCTATTTAGTTGTTCTAAATAAGAATTTTTAGCGCCGGTAGCGACACGTTTAGCCCCGCAAAATGATTAAGTATTATTACGGATTGGCATTATTAAGGCTAAAGGTACCCTGCACTTTATTACTTAAATCAATCATATTGAGTGATTAAATGGAGTGAGTAATAACAGCACCTAACCTTTTGATGAGGTAATTATGCGCATGCAAACAAGGGAGAAAAAGAGAGGATATACCCAATTAATATGGACTGTTTTGTCCATAATAAATTTAAAGCAAAAAAAAAGCCCTGCATGTGTATGCAGGGCTTTAATATAAATGGTGCCTCGACCCGGAATCGAACCAGGGACACGAGGATTTTCAATCCTCTGCTCTACCAACTGAGCTATC
>NZ_JALNTH010000025.1:0-115647 GCF_023161935.1 Pseudoalteromonas sp. 2CM28B | reverse complement strand
GCATCTTACGCTTTCCTATTTTTTTGTCAACACTTAATTTTGTTAAACTTGAAAGTTTTTAAAACTAAGTTTTACTCAACTCACTGAGTAGCTCTTGCCTCGCTATGCGTTGCGCTCTGCCGTCTCAGTGGGGTCGCATTATAGGGAGATCCGAAAACAGATCAACCCTTTTTTGAAGAAAACTTGAAATAAATGACTGTTCGCTGCGTATTTGAGCTAAACGCTCAAAAACCCTACTAAAAGTAGCCTTAAGCCCACTAAATTAGCGAGTTAAAATTAAATATCGCTGTTTGATTGGCCAAATTGCTTTATCACTATCCAAATTACACTGTGCATTTACAGCCTGGGGTATGTTTTATAAACCTTATACACTCGACTTATAGGGTTACCGCATAATTAAGCTTTTTGAGAATGCAGGCTTTATAACTACATTGGTTTAACTAAGTCGGTTTAACAGAATGAAGGTAATAGGTAATTATCAAGTAACTATTTGGAGGGATGTCAAATTTTAGGCATTAAAAAGCCGAGCATTAAGCTCGGCTTTTTGGTGTCTCTTTAAAGACTTACTCTGCAGACTGCGCGTCTTCTTGAACTTCTTCGTTAGTCGCTGGGCGACCTACTAGTTCAATATAAGCCATTGGTGCATTATCACCAGCACGGAAGCCACACTTAAGAATACGAGTGTAACCACCTGGACGGTCTGTATTACGAGGACCGATTTCGCTGAACAATTTACCAACTACTTCATTATCACGCGTGCGAGCAAACGCTAAACGGCGATTTGCTACACTGTCAGTCTTAGCCAGTGTGATTAAAGGTTCAATTACACGGCGTAACTCTTTCGCTTTAGGCAAAGTAGTTTTGATGATTTCATGTTTCACCAAAGAACCTGCCATATTGCTGAACATCGCTTTACGATGGCTACTGTTACGGTTTAATTGACGACCACTCTTACGATGGCGCATGACCCTATCCTTCTAACTAAACTAATATAGTGATTTAGATTATTCAGCTAGGCTTGCAGGCGGCCAATTTTCTAGGCGCATGCCTAGAGAAAGACCACGTGAAGCTAGCACGTCTTTTATTTCAGTTAGAGACTTCTTGCCTAGGTTAGGCGTTTTAAGAAGCTCAACTTCAGTGCGCTGAACTAAATCACCGATATATTGAATTTGCTCGGCTTTCAAACAGTTTGCTGAACGTACTGTTAGTTCAAGATCATCAACTGGACGAAGTAGAATAGGATCGAATTCTGGCTTCTCTTCTTTCTCTTCTGGCTCAGTTACATCACGTAAATCTACGAATGCATCTAATTGCTCAGCTAAGATAGTAGACGCACGGCGGATCGCTTCTTCAGGATCTAAGGTGCCGTTTGTTTCCATATCAATGATTAACTTGTCTAAGTCTGTACGTTGCTCAACACGGGCTGATTCAACCGAGTACGCAATACGTTCAACTGGGCTGAATGATGCATCAAGCAGCAATCGACCAATTGGACGCTCATCGTCATCAGAGGATAAACGACTAGATGCCGGCACATAACCACGACCACGCTCAACACGAATACGCATGCTGATCTCGCTGCTATCTGTCGTTAAATGACAAATAACGTGATCTGGATTAGCAATTGTTACATCGCCATCGTGCTGAATATCAGCCGCAGTCACAGGGCCTACACCAGATTTAGTCAGGGTCAGAAAAACTTCATCTTTGCCTTCTAACGTTACTGCTAGACCTTTTAGGTTTAGTAGTATTTCAATGATGTCTTCTTGTACGCCTTCTTTCGCGCTGTACTCATGCAATACACCGTCGATTTCAACTTCAGTTACTGCACATCCAGGCATAGATGATAACAGTATACGGCGTAAGGCATTACCCAGAGTATGGCCAAAGCCACGCTCTAGTGGTTCTAAAACTACTTTAGAACGCGTTGGGTTGATAGCGTCGATATCGACTAACCTTGGTTTTAGAAATTCTGTAACAGAACCCTGCATTTTATCCTCTCTTAACTCTTAACTTTACTTAGAGTAAAGTTCGACGATTAGTTGTTCATTAATGTCCGCAGACAGATCTGAACGCTCAGGTAGGCGCTTAAAGCTACCTTCCAATTTCTTACCGTCAACTTCAACCCAAGTCGGCTTTTCACGTTGCTCAGCCAACTCTAGAGCAGCGATGATACGTGCTTGTGTTTTAGACTTCTCACGGATTACTACAGTATCTTCTGGAGCAATTACGTATGAAGGAATGTTCACAACACGACCATTAACTAAAATCGCTTTGTGGCTTACTAACTGACGTGCTTCAGCGCGTGTGCTAGCAAAACCCATGCGATATACAACATTGTCTAAACGTTGCTCTAAAAGCTGTAACAAGTTTTCACCTGTATTACCTTTAAGGCGAGCAGCTTCTTTGTAGTAATTACGGAATTGCTTTTCTAATACACCGTAGATACGACGTACTTTTTGCTTTTCACGTAATTGTAAACCGTAATCAGATAAGCGACCTTTACGAGCGCCGTGCTGACCAGGTGCAGTCTCAAGTTTACACTTAGAGTCGATAGCTCTTACGCCGCTCTTAAGGAACAGGTCAGTACCTTCACGACGACTCAGCTTGAGCTTAGGGCCCAAATATCTTGCCATGTTATTTCTCCTAACCTATTGTTAAACGCGACGTTTCTTCGGTGGACGACAACCATTGTGTGGTATTGGCGTCACGTCAGTAATGTTGGTGATACGGTAACCAGCAGCATTCAAAGCACGTACAGCAGATTCACGACCTGGACCTGGACCTTTAATGAAAACTTCTAGATTTTTTAAACCGTATTCTTGAGCAGCAGTACCTGCACGCTCTGCAGCAACCTGAGCAGCAAATGGTGTAGATTTACGTGAACCACGGAAACCTGAACCACCGGCAGTAGCCCATGATAGTGCATTACCTTGACGGTCGGTAATTGTTACAATAGTGTTGTTGAAAGACGCATGAACATGAGCCATACCATCAGCAACTTGCTTTTTAACCTTTTTACGACGAATTGGTGTCTTAGCCATAATACTATCCCCTTATCGCTTAATAGGCTTACGAGGACCCTTACGGGTACGCGCGTTAGTCTTTGTTCTTTGACCACGTAGTGGTAAAGAGCGACGGTGACGTAGGCCACGGAAACAACCAAGGTCCATAAGGCGCTTGATATTTAGAGTAACTTCACGACGAAGGTCACCTTCTACAGTGTACTTGCCAACTGCATCACGCAGTACGTCAAGAGTTTCGTCTGAAAGTTCACCGATTTTTGTGGTCTCGGCGATACCAGTCGCTTCTAAGATAGCCTTAGAGCGAGTCTTACCTATGCCATAAATAGCTGTTAAACCAATAACTGCATGTTTATGATCAGGGACGTTAATGCCAGCGATACGGGCCACTAACACATCTCCTATATTTGAATTTGGTAATCAAAAGTTTGAAAAGCCCGTAAGGATACTCAAACGAAGACCAAATCACAACTAAAAACACAGGCCGAGAAATCTCAGCCTGCACGACTGTTTACTTAGCCTTGCCTTTGCTTATGCTTAGGCTCACTGCAAATTACGCGTACTACACCAGCACGTTTAATAACTTTACAGTTACGGCATATTTTCTTAACGGAAGCACGTACTTTCATTGCTCAACTCCGTAAACTGACCTTATCGGCCGTAGCCTTTAAGGTTCGCTTTTTTCAGCACAGAATCATACTGATGTGACATCAGGTGAGTCTGTACTTGTGCCATAAAGTCCATGATTACTACAACGATAATCAAAATTGATGTACCGCCGAAATAGAATGGCGTTTGCCATGCCATAGTCATGAATTCGGGCACCAGACAGATAAAGGTTATATACAAAGCACCTGCCAATGTCAGGCGTGTCATCACTTTATCAATGTATTTAGATGTCTGCTCACCTGGACGAATACCTGGGATAAATGCGCCAGATTTCTTCAGGTTGTCTGCTGTCTCACGCGGGTTAAAAACCAACGCTGTGTAGAAAAAGCAGAAGAAGATGATAGCTGCTGCTAGCACCATCGCATACAAAGGCTGACCTGGAGTCAACGTTGTTGCAATAGCTTGTAGCACATCAGCGACCGGACCTTCACCCTGGCCGAACCAGCTTGCAATTGTACCAGGGAACAGAATTATACTGCTAGCGAAGATTGGTGGAATAACACCCGCCATGTTTACTTTTAGTGGTAAATGCGTGCTTTGAGCAGCAAATACTTGACGACCTTGTTGGCGTTTAGCGTAGTTAACAACGATACGACGTTGTCCACGTTCGAAAAACACTACAAGATAAGTAACAGCGAATACTATAACCGCAACCATCAACAGTACAAAAACATTCAAATCACCTTGGCGCGCCATTTCGGCTGTCGAACCAATAGCAGACGGCAGGTTAGCTACAATACCAACAAATATAAGAACTGAGATACCGTTACCGATACCGCGTTCTGTTATTTGTTCGCCCAACCACATTAGGAACATAGTACCAGTTACTAAACTCACCACTGCGGTGAAATAGAAACCGAGACCCGGGTTAACAACTAACCCTTCCATCATGCCCGGTAAGCTAGTTGCAATACCGATTGATTGGATAGTAGCAAGCACAAGCGTGCCATAGCGTGTGTACTGGCTAATTTTTTTACGCCCTTGCTCACCTTCTTTCTTAAGCTCTATAAACGGAGGATACATATGCGTTAATAGTTGCGTAATAATCGAAGCCGAGATATACGGCATAATACCCAGTGCTAACACTGAAGCTCGCTCAAGCGCACCACCGCTAAACATGTTGAACATCTCAACAATGGTGCCCTTTTGTTGCTCGAAGAAATCGGCAAGTACAGCGGCGTCAATCCCAGGGATTGGCACAAATGAACCTAGACGGTAAATAATGATAGCACCTAAAACAAATAGTAATCGACGCTTCAATTCCGAAAGTCCACTTTGTGCACTTTGTGTATCTTGACCTGGTTTAGCCATTAGTACTTCCTTAGTCTTCTACCTTGCCTCCGGCAGCTTCAATAGCTTCGCGAGCACCTTTAGAAGCCTTAAGGCCTTTAACGGTAACAGCGCGTGAAACTTCGCCAGATTTAACAACTTTAACGAACAGAACGTTCTTTTTAACTAGACCAGCTGCTTGTAACGCGTTTAGGTCTACCACATCGCCTTCAACTTTAGCGATTTCAAAAAGGTTTACTTCTGCAGATACTAACGATTTGCGTGAAGTGAAACCAAATTTAGGTAGACGACGTTGCATAGGCATTTGACCGCCTTCAAAACCAACGCGTACTTTACCGCCAGAACGTGATTTTTGACCTTTGTGACCACGGCCACCAGTCTTACCAAGACCAGAACCGATACCACGACCAACACGTTTTGGAGCAGTTTTAGAACCTGCAGCAGGTGAAAGTGTATTCAAATGCATGAAATTAACCCTCTACCTTAACCATGTAAGAAACTCGGTTGATCATACCACGTACACATGCTGTGTCTTCTAACTCAACAGTGTGGTTGATACGACGTAAACCAAGACCGCGTAATGTAGCTTTATGCTTCGGTAAACGACCGATAGAGCTCTTTACTTGTGTTACTTTTACAGTTTTATTTGCCATGGTTACCCCAGAATTTCGTCTACGCGCAGACCACGTTTAGCAGCGATTGACTCAGGAGAGTTCATGTTCTCTAGAGCTTGAATCGTTGCACGTACTACGTTGATCGGGTTGGTAGAACCGTAACATTTAGAAAGTACGTTCTGCACACCAGTAACTTCTAGTACTGCACGCATAGCACCACCTGCGATGATACCAGTACCTTCAGATGCTGGTTTCATGAACACTTGTGAGCCAGCATGACGTCCTTTAACAGGATGCTGTAATGTGTTGCCATTTAGGTCTACATTGATCATGTTGCGACGTGCTTTTTCCATTGCTTTTTGAATAGCAGCTGGAACTTCACGAGCTTTACCATAACCAAAACCTACTTTACCTGCGCCATCACCAACTACAGTTAGTGCAGTGAAGCTAAAGATACGACCACCTTTAACTACTTTAGACACACGGTTTACCGCGATTAGCTTTTCAGCTAAATCAGGCTGTTGTTGCTTTGCTTCTACGTTAGCCATTGTCTACTCCTAGAATTGCAAACCGGCTTCACGCGCAGCATCAGCTAGCGCCTTCACACGGCCGTGATATTTAAAGCCACTGCGATCAAAAGCAATCTTTTCGATGCCTTTGTCAGCCGCACGTTCTGCAACCGCTTTACCAACTGCTTGTGCAGCTGAAACGTTGCCTGTGCCTTTAACTGTTTCGCTAATAGCTTTCTCAACAGTAGAAGCAGCAGCCAGTACAGTACCCTCAGCATTAACTACTTGAGCGTAAATGTGACGTGGCGTGCGGTGGATAACAAGACGCGTTGTGCCTTGTTCAATATAATTTCTACGAGTGCGTTTAGCACGACGTAGACGAGCTGTTTTTTTATCCATCGTCTTACCTTACTTCTTCTTAGCCTCTTTACGGCGTACATTCTCATCTGAATAACGAACACCTTTACCTTTATAAGGCTCAGGTTTACGGTATGCACGAATGTTAGCAGCTGTTTGACCAACTAACTGCTTATCTACGCCCTTAACTAGAACTTCTGTTTGGCTTGGAGTTTCAATCGTAATTCCCTCAGGAACTTCGAAATTAACTGGGTGCGAGAAACCAAGTGTTAAGTCTAAAACTTTACCCTTAGCTGCAGCACGGTAACCAACACCTACTAACTGAAGTTTCTTCTCGTAACCTTCATGCGTACCAACAACCATGTTGTTGATTAGAGCGCGAGCAGTACCTGCTTGAGCCCATGCATTAGCTACGCCTTCACGAGGTAAAGTTGTAATAACGTTGTCGTTAACTTGTACTTCAACAGCGTTGTTGATAGTACGAGTAAGTTCACCGTTTTTGCCTTTAACTGTGATGTCCTGGCCTTTTAATGTAACTTCTACACCGGCAGGAACATTGATTGGTGCCTTTGCTATGCGAGACATAGTTCCCCTCCGATTAAGCTACAAAGCCAATGATTTCACCACCAACACCAGCACTACGTGCTGCGCGGTCTGTCATTAGGCCTTTAGAAGTTGATACGATAGCGATACCAAGACCACCCATTACCTTCGGTAATTCGTCACGTTTCTTATAGATACGTAGACCAGGGCGGCTAACACGCTGGATATTTTCAATTACAGCTTTGCCTTCGAAGTATTTCAACTCGATAGAAAGCTCAGGTTTCGCTTCGCTGTTTACAGCGAAATCTGCGATGTAACCTTCGTCTTTTAATACTTTAGCTACTGCTACTTTCAGCTTTGAAGTTGGCATCGTTACAGATACTTTCTTCGCTGATTGACCGTTACGGATACGTGTAAACAAATCCGCGATAGGATCTTGCAAGCTCATAGTCTTACTCCCGTGATACTATTACCAGCTAGCCTTTTTAAGGCCAGGAATTTCACCGCGCATAGCTGCTTCGCGAACTTTAATACGGCTCATGCCGAATTTGCGAAGGAAACCATGTGGGCGGCCCGTAATGTTACAACGATTACGTTGACGTGCAGGGCTAGAATCACGTGGTAAAGCTTGAAGCTTAAGTACCGCGTCCCAACGATCATCTTCAGATGCGTTAACATCGCTGATGATAGCTTTTAGTGCTGCACGCTTTTCAGCGTACTGAGCAACTAGTTTAGTGCGCTTTGCTTCGCGCGCTTTCATAGAATTCTTTGCCATAACCCTACCCTTATTTCTTGAATGGGAAGTTAAACGCTTCTAACAACGCACGGCCTTCCTCATCAGATTTCGCAGAAGTTGTGATTGTGATATCCATACCGCGTACACGGTCTACTTTATCGTAATCAATTTCTGGGAAGATGATTTGTTCACGTACGCCCATGCTGTAGTTACCACGTCCATCAAAAGACTTAGCACTCACACCACGGAAGTCACGGATACGTGGGATAGCGATTGATACCAAACGCTCAAAAAAGTCCCACATACGCTCGCCGCGTAAGGTTACTTTACAGCCTATTGGGTAGCCTTCACGCACTTTGAAGCCAGCAACAGATTTGCGTGCTTTAGTGATTAAAGGTTTCTGACCAGCGATAGCTTCTAGATCCGCAACAGCGTTATCTAAAATTTTCTTGTCAGCTAGGGCTTCGCCCACGCCCATATTTAATGTGATCTTTTCGATCTGAGGGACTTGCATGACAGAGCTGAAACCAAACTTCTCTTGAAGCTCAGCAACTACTTTGTCTTTATATACTTCATGCAGTTTCGCCATCATTCTACTCCAACTATTAGATAGTTTTACCAGTAGATTTAAAGATACGTAATTTCTTACCATCTTCAATCTTGAAACCTACACGATCTGCTTTACTCGTTTCCGAGTTGTAGATCGCAACGTTTGATACGTCGATAGACGCTTCTTTCTCAACAATGCCGCCAGCTTGGTTCAATTGTGGAACCGGCTTTTGGTGTTTCTTGATTAAGTTAATGCCTTCGACAAATACTCGACCAGACTCGGTAACAACTGAAAGCACTTTGCCGCGCTTACCTTTGTCTTTACCTGCTAGTACGATTACTTCGTCATCACGACGGATTTTTGCTGCCATGATAGACTCCTTACAGTACTTCTGGGGCTAGTGAAACAATTTTCATGAACTTATCATTACGAAGTTCACGAGTCACAGGGCCGAAGATACGAGTACCAATTGGCTGCAAGTTATCATTTAAGATAACAGCCGCATTGCTATCGAAACGGATCAGAGAACCGTCCGGACGACGAACGCCTTTTTTGGTACGCACAACTACCGCGTTTTTAACATCACCTTTCTTCACTTTACCGCGAGGAATAGCTTCTTTCACAGAAACTTTAATGATATCGCCAACTGCCGCATAGCGACGGTGTGAACCACCAAGGACTTTTATACACTGCACTTTGCGAGCGCCGCTGTTATCAGCAACTTCCAGCTGAGTTTGCATTTGGATCATGTTAATGACCTCCGGTGTAGTAATTACAACTTGCCTTAAATTTGTTTAAAATCAAGGCACTTCGATTAAATCCCACTCAAAAAACAACAGAGTTGTCTCTTAAGGGCGGGCAATTGTACCAGCATTGGCTAGTGAGTGGTAGGTTATTTTTTAATTAATTTAAGGGAAGGACAGATTAAAACTGAGTAAAAACCGCTATGTAGCTATTTTACAAGTGGTTATAAAACAATCAAGGCGCAAATAGCGCCTTAATTATTTATTAGTGGGGTTTAATAGTTAGCCAAATAAACCTTTTAGTTTATCTTTAACTTTGTCCTTGGCTTTTTCTTTTGCTTTCTCTTTGGCGTCATCGAGCTTTTGCTTTGCTTCATCTTTAAGCGCGTTGCTTACATCTAGCTTAAAGCCAACGTCATGAAATGGGCCTTCTATACGCAGTGGGATTTTAAAGCCTGTACTATCATCTGTAGTGCCTTGCCCTTCAATCGAATCAACAATGCCGGTCACTAAGCGATAATCAACATTGGTTTTAGGCAAATCTACATCGCCCTCACCTGTAATACGAATAAGTGGGCTCATCAGCGATAGGTCGTTATTATGGCCCACGCCATTAGTAAAGTTAAAGCTACCGGTGAGCGCAGAAAAATCTGTTTGCTCTGATTCTTCAAAGCCTGTATCTAGCCCTTCACTCACAGCTCCAAGGTTACCAGTAATAAGCTCTTTGCCTTTGCGAACCATCTCAGCCACGTTTGCGCCTTTAACAGCACCATCGGCAAATTCAAAGCCAACCTTGCCATTTAATGCATTAATAAAGGTTTTTTGACTTTGCCCAGTTGTGGTTAAATTCCAATTTAATGACCCTTTACCCATAAGCTTATCAAAGCCAGCTGCATCAGTGAGTAACGGTTGTGCGTCTATGTCGGCTAAATCAAAATTTGTGCTTATTTTATACGGCGTTTGCTGCGCATTTATGTTGATAACCCCTTTACCAGTGCCCTCATATGCTTTAAAGCTATCTAAGCTTAATTTAGCAACGCTGTTGTTTAAGTCGACTGTAAATTGATTAGCACCTAGCTCAATATCGTTAGCTTTTAAACCGCTTGAGCGAATAACTACATTAGCATTAAGTGCATTTAATGCGCTTAAATCAATTTTAGTATCGTCCCAAACAATCGGCTGCGCGGCTTTAGGTTCTTCGCTTTGCGGCGCTTGCTGCTTAGCGACTACCTCCGGTAAGTAGGGATTCAAATCAAGCATACCTAGGTCTATATCAGCATTAACCGCTAGTTTATTTCCTAAGTTTACTTCACTTTTTCCTTTAATCTCTAATTCATCTAGGGTAGCAATCAGCTCTTCTAAGTTAAACGTATCATCTATAAGATGCATTTTACCGTTTACACTAAACGCATTAAATGCATTTTCTTTAGCGTTTAAGTCTACCCCTTGCCAAGTTGCTAGCTCTTTAACAGAATCGCCACTTAGCGCTAACTCGCCTTTTATATCTTTACCTTGGCGAGCAATACTGCCGTTAAAAGTAAGATCGACCAAGCGAGAGTCTACGCTTTGAGCAACCTCAAATGTCGCCCCTTCAATTGCCTTTGCCGGCGTATCAAGTTTTACATCAAGCTCAAAGCGCTCTTGCATATATGTAATGCCGCCTTTGATCTCTAGTGTCTTACGTAGTGAAGGAAGTAAAATAGCCAATTCCAAGTCACTAATTTGTTGTTTAGCGCCTGTTTGCCCATCTAGGTAAGTAAACGTACCACCGTAAATAACCACTTCACCTAACTCTATATCAAAGCTCTCTGGTAGTTTAACAGCCTCACCTGATTGAGTTTGCTCTTGCGGCTGCTCTGCTACAGCATCAAACAACTGCCAGTTAGCTTTACCGTTTTTATCAGTTTCTAATAAAATATTGGGCTCGTTAATAACAAACTTATCAAGTTTGAATTCGCCGCCAAATAGCGATAACCATGGTATATGCACAGCTAATTGCTCCATACTTGCCATGTCGTCGCGCGAGCCTGTCTGCATGTTTGCAAAGTGCACATCGTTAAGCTCTAACTTTAATGCAGGAAATACACTAAGCGTTTTATCACCTTTAATAGTAAGTGTGCGCCCTGTTGTTTTTTCAACCTGCTCAGATACTTTATTAAAAATAGTATCGGTTGGGATTAAAAACGGAGCGGCAATAATTAACGCAATACAAAGTAAGAGTATTACACCAACAATTTTGAGTAAGGTCTTCATGATCATCCTTTCAAACGTGCAAATAATGTTCTTATCATAGCGAGTGTTAGCTTTAAAATCATTGTCGTTGTGATAAAAAAGCACTTTATTAAATATTACCGTCTTATCCTGAATCGCCCCTGAAACATTTTGATACCTTTAGGTTACAAAAAAATAGTGACACTGTGAAACCTATAGGTTACATTGATACCTGTAGGTTACATAATGTAAATTTTAAAAGGAAATGAGATATGTCGAATCATGATATTAAAAATGAAGAAAAGTTTATGGGCCAAAATGCTTGGTTCTCATTATTCATGGGAGTCACTTTATTAATCATCAGTGTTTACCCACTGCTTACTCAAACATCAGCCCCACTATTGTTTTTTGGCACTGCTGCCTTTTTAGGTTCATTTTGTATGTTTGTGATCAGAGGCGGGTTTACATGGAAAATGAAATACCACCTTACCTACAAAGATGAGTACTTAAACACTATCGACACTATTGCCTATAAACATGTAGTTCTTGGTTTACTTTTTAGTATGGGTGGCGTGTATTTATTCTCAGATGATTTGGCTTTAGAAGTGTCTCACACCATGATGGCCTCGTTTTACCTTGCTGTAATGTGTTTAATATACGGCGTATCAATTCTTTGGCAAAGCAAAGATTAGGAGCAAAAGTGCAAAATCAAATTGCAAAATACCGTAAAGAAGCAGGCCTTTCGCAGCAAGAGTTAGCAGATCTAATTGCAGTTTCACGTAAAACTATAAGTACTGTGGAAACGGCAAGGTTTACTCCTTCGGTAATAATTGCGCTTAAAATAGCGAGGCACTTTAAAACTTCTGTTGAAAGCTTGTTTACGCTGCAAGAGCATGATTAAACCTCGGCAATCATGGTGCTTATATTAAGCATCATGATTGCATCCCTTGAATTGTTAGGTATGATGCACGGCCCTGTTGCTATTGGCGTATTTGCGCTAAAATAAAGCAGCTAAAAAATGTATCTACTCGGAGACTCTACAAGGCATGAAAAAACTGCTAATTTCACCGTCAAAAATGGCGCTAGGCGAACAAGAAAGTCAAATTTACCAAAACATCTTGAAGCAAGCTGCAGAACTAAGCCTAAACCTAATGGCCGTGAAAGTAGAAAACCACCCAGAGGATTTTTTAGGCTGGTGTTATGAGCTGCTAAGTGCAAGTAAAGACCGTATAAATTACGATTTACTAGAGCCACAGCAACTACCAGTTTTAAAAAAGCTGCACGACCAGCTAACCTCAGCAATTAGCTTTTTACAGCTTAAAACACTACGTGTAGCACCTTGGCCCGTTATTAGTATGTTTGTAGAGCAACACAAAGAACTTATTGCACTGGACGAACAGCTTCGCCTTACCACGTATTTGCACAGCATTCGTGAGCAAGCACTAAAAGATATGATCCCAGAGGATTTACTGGCATTTAGTGGTAAACACACTGCCACGCTCGACCCAAGCACCTATAACTTTGATGTTGAATGGTTCGCATCAACAAAAAGTGCAAAGGGTTTTCATCAAATGCTAGCCGACTTACCTGGCGCGTTTGACGATGCACTTGCTAACATCCCGCTTGAAGGTGATGTGAGCGAAGCTGATTACCAACAGTTTGTTGTTGCTTATTTACTTGCCTTTAACGGTAGCGATGAAAAGCCAACCCTTGCTCCTGCTACACGTTTATTAGCAATGCGCCGCCCCGATGTGTTTACGCCGATTAGTAATAGCCGTCTTGATGCATTATGCGCAGCTTTAGGTATTACAAAATTAAACAATCGCGACTTTGAGCGCTACTGGCAAGATATAGTACAAAGCATTCATGCTATGTCGTGGTTTAAAATGGCTAATGGCAGCAATGAACTAGAAGAGCAACTAGTTAGTATAAAAGCGTTATTACCGTGCTTTTTTTACTATGCAGATGCCAGCACGGCCGACAACTCAAATTATATTAAGCTATTAAATAAACCTAAACGCAGCACAACAAGTGCAGGAAAAGCACAGCGCAGAGGTAAAGAGTCAGCCGAAATACTTGTAGACCGTGCACTTGCAGCCGATGACATTCCCGAGCATATTCGTAGCAAACGCGACTCTATTATTAGCGAAGTACAAAAAGGCCGCGGAGTAAACGAAACAATTAGTCTTATGCGCACTATATTTGGCTAAATTTACCTAACCTAACTGTATTTTTCTGGTGCAGTTAGGTTAATTTATGCACCAGCAGTGTGCGTTTTTTAATTAACCACCTCAATCATCCCCTCTTCTAAAACTTCTCAACATATTGTTTTATAAAAGTAAAAAAACAGTTTTATAGAAATTATTTTAAGCTGGCACATACAGTGCAATTGCATTCCCAGTTAAACAATAAAACACCGCCAGTCAAAGGGTTGCCAATAAGAGAATAAAAACCTAGGCGATAAAAATCATATAACGGGAAATGGACATGCTAAAACTAAAAAAAACCGTCGCAATTAGCGCAATAGCTTTATTAGGTGCTACATCTTTAACATCAACAGCCGTACATGCAGAAGTAACAGCAAACGCAGCGGCTACGTCTAACTACTTATGGCGTGGTCAAGAGCAAACTGGGGGCGATGCTGCTATTTCTGGCGGTATTGATTACGCTGACGAGTCAGGCTTTTATGTAGGTACTTGGGCATCAAATGCTTCATGGGCCGATGAAATGACTTACGAGCTTGATGTTTACGCGGGTTTTGGTGGCGATATTAACGACACATTTAGCTACGATGTAGGTTACATTTATTACGCTTACCCAGATGCAGCTTCTGAGGCAGATGCTGATTTCTCTGAAATTTACGGTAGCATCAGCGCAGAAGGTTTCACCTTTGGCGCTGCAATCCTTGCCACTTCAGCGGCAGATGGCGATGGCACCGACTTTGGCGATTCATTATACCTAAATGCCGATTACAGCTTTGCTGTTGGCAGCAATGGTACTGAGGTTGCGCTGCACTTAGGTCACTACTCTGGCGACTTTATAGGCGATGATAATATTATTGATTACGGTATCTCTGTATCAAAAGATGGTTTTACTTTTGGCGTATCTGACACCGACATGGATGAGTCAGATGTTAAAGTTTACGTAGGCTACGCTGTAGACTTTACGCTTTAAAACAAAATGTGTTACTTGCTGCAACACTAAGGGCCTTTTGGCCCTTTTCTCGTTTAGGGCACCTAAATACTCACAGCGCCTTTTAATTTTAGCTACTAAAGCACTTTGCTATATAACCCACTTCGGTTAATCGCCGAGCTTCTCGCTGCTATTACCCCTTTTTACCAATATGCTAATTCGCTTTATTAAGCTTTATTGCGCATTTGTATTAGTAATTCGCTAAAACAAAAAAGGCCGCATTAAATGCGGCCTTTCAGTTAATTACTAATCGTTAATCGTTAAAACTTAGCTAGGTTGTTTTTACTGTCTTTATCTACAAGCTTAATGTACGGGTCAACCCCTGCGTACACTGGCTTTTCTTTTACTTTTAGCTCAATAGCATTAGTACCAGAGACTATTTGATGCTTTTGCGAGTAAATCACAAAGTCTTCAGCGAGAAGGTTTTCAGGGTCATCGCTAAACAATGCAATATCAATTAGCTCATCAAGTGGTTGCTCGGTTTCTTCACCTTGTCCATCGGCATGCTGCTTAGTTGCTTCAACGTTCAGTGTTACTGTATAAAAACCTTCGCTATCAACATCATCTGTAACCGACACTGCTTTCATTTCAAGCTCATAAAGCGTTATATATTTAAACTGATCATCAATAAAACGTTGCTCCGCTTGCGTTGCGTCTTGTTTTAAATAGCTAAGTAAATCAAGCGTAGTTGGGTATGGGGTTGATTGGTATTTAAACTCATTCAAAAACGCTTTAAGTGCGGCATTTAAGCGTTCTTCACCTAATCGGTCATACAAAGCCATCATCGCAACTGAGCCTTTATTGTAATGAAGATATTGTTGCGAGTGCGTTTTATACAGCGGCATTTCTTCAAAGGCTTCGCCTGTGCGGCCCATTAAGTATCTATCTAACTCGTACTTTAAGAATTTACGAAGCTTCTCGGCGCCAAAGCGTTTTTTTAGTACCATAAGCGCACTGTATTGGGAGAGCGATTCAGAAATAACGGCACTGCCCTCTACATTAGCCCCAGATACTTGATGCCCCCACCATTGGTGTGCAACTTCATGTGCGGTTACATAGTAAGGTAGGTCAACTTTACTCTCATCTCTTAAGTCTGTGATAAAGCCAATACTTTCTGAGTAAGGCACCGTATTAGCAAAACTTTGCGCAAACGAGCGATACTTAGGAAACTCAATAATACGAAGCTGTTTATGCTGATATGGCCCAAAGGCTTGCGTGTAGTAATCTATTGAGTCTTGTACCGACTCAATCATACGGTCAACATTCCATGCATGATCTTTGTGGTAGTACACCTCAATATTTACACCGTTATGTTCAACCTTTTTGCTTTCAAGCTCCGCCGAAAGCACAGAATAAAAGTTTAAAATAGGGGCATCCATTTTATAAACAAAAGTACGTCTTCCGTCTTTTACACTTTCACTTTTTAAATAACCGGGTGTAATAGCAAATTGTGACTCATCAGTGGTTACTGTTGCCTTGTAGTTTATAAAGCCATTAGCAGGCCCAAACTCATTTTGCGTATAATAGCGGCTGTCTTCTAGTTTATGTGCACGTTCAAGCTCGGGTAAATCGTGCTTACGGCGCTCATACTTATCCGCAATTTGAAAATACTTTTGATAACCAAAATTTGGTAATAATTCTCTATTATTTACAAATGTACCATTGTGCACGAGTTGAGTATCAGATCCTCTATCAACAAAACCGTCGTGTTCACGAGTAACAGAAAGCTCACCTTCGCGTACTTCATTAGGCATTAGCGGTTGTTCAAACTCAAACCATACCATGCCAAAATCGGTTAAACGCTCAACTATTTTTCCGCCCGCCATTTTTACATCCCAGCTTTTAGATTGGCTAGGCTCGTTAATTAACACACGGGTTATTGGCTCGTTTGCGGTATTGGTAAACTTAATTTTAGCCACGGCATTTAAAGCACGTTTTTTAGGGTAAATATCAATGTGTAAATCAACATCAGTTATTATAGGCAGTGGCAAGTCTTTGTATTGTGAGAACTCTTGCTCATACCTTACTTGTAGCGCTTCGTTATCATCACTTGTTACAAACTCATTGATTACACGGGTGTTGTAATAAATGTTATAACCCGCGCCCACAAATACCAATAAACTTATTACGGCTGCAATCTGGCCTTTTAAAGACATGTTGTAACGCACTAAAGATAAACGCGTACGCAATGTTTGCGATGGACCACGATGCCATAAAGCAAACCCTACAATAGCTAAAAACACACTCAATGCGCCCCAATATAGGGTATACCAATGCGCGCCTTGTAAAAAATGCCCGTAACCGTTTATGTCTGAATACGGTACGCTACTGCTTTGCGAAAAGTGATACATATGATGCTCAAATCCGTAAGCACCCATTACCATTTGAGCAATGTAATACAGAATAAACAAACCCATACCTATGTATTTATTAGGGCTAATTATTTGTAAAAAGAACGCCAAAATAGCCATCATAATTAAAGGCAATAATGTAAGGTAACCCAACCTAAATAAGTACTGGCCAAGCTCTAAGTTAAATTGCCCCTTAAATAGTTGCACCGCAATGGTAAACATCATACCTACTAAATAAAGGCCACAAACCGCAGTGATTAGCGCAATAATTTTAGATACCCAAAACACACTGTTATGCACCGGGTAGCTGTCAACAATATCGCCCATACCACTGTGGCGTTCTCGCCAAACCAGCTCTGCGCTGTAATAAGCAATAATAATAAACATAAATATAGCGGAGGCGTTTTGAATAATGCCCACCATGTTTTGTGTGAGCGGCCAATCTGTTGTGCCATATGCGCCAATAGGCGCAAAAAGTGGTGCGAGTAACGTAATAATACTGACGCCCGCTAAAATCATAAAAGGAGCACTTAATATAACCTGCTTAAGCTCAAATAAGCTGCGCATTACTAATTGCGATTGCGTATTGACCCCTTTTGACTTGTAGTTTTTAGCGCTGCTAATAAGTGCTGCTTGTTTATTTTTTACAAACGTAGAGACAGCAAATTGCTTTTTCTGTTTTTTAGTGACTACGCGGTTAGCTAACTTTCCGAGGCCAAAAAACATCGCTAAACTTATTGCTACCCATAAAATACGGTTAATTAAAAAATCGCCCGAAAGCGTTAACACTTCAGTATTTTTATCACTTACAGTCCAGTAACGGGTTAAGTCAATTAATGAACCAGTGCCAAATGGGTCTGCGTAAACAACAATATTTCTAAACGCTAAATCGTCAAAATAGATACTCGCCAATTGGTAGCTTATATAGATCACCACGGCCGTTACATATACCGCCATTATGGTTTTAAAATAAACCGCCACACTATTAAAAATAGCACTGAGGACCAATAAGCTTGGCACTGCTAAATATAAGAAAGGCGCAGCGTAATATATAAACTTATTAGGGCCAACTAGCTCACTATCAAGCCAGCCAACCAACAAGCCAAACTGAGACCCCAAAAATACGCCTAGTGGCACGCTTAAAAACACGATAAGTACAACTAAGTAAGCACCAAAAAAACGCCCTGATTGATAAGCAAGCGGGTTAACGGGCTTACTAAACACCAGCTCATCCATTTTGGTCTCGCTGTTGCGAATCGCTGAGCTTGCAACAAAGTTAACCACTAAAAACATAGCAAGCGTACAAAAGGTAACCGTTAAAACCATAATGGTATAAGGCGAGTTCATATGAACATTAGCCCCACCTAGCGGAAACTTACTACTGGAGCTTATAAAAAACGCCATAAAAAAGAAGATTAATGAGGTCACATAAAACGAAGGCTGGCGCACAAAATAGCGCAGCTCAAACGCGAGCATATTAAAAAACATAGCGCCCCCTTATGCTACTTGGCTGTTACGATGATTAAGCAACGTAGAAAAATATACATCTTCTAGGTTTGCACTGCTGAGCTCAAAACCTTCAGGGGCTTCATTGGCTAATACATGTAATATGGTTTGCCCTGCAAATAAGCGTTTTGAAATAACAGGCAGTTGCGGCTCAAGCTCTAGTGCTTCTTCTTGGCTCATGGCTTTACGCCAAATTTGGCCTTGGAGTTTATCGGTAAGGGCAATGGGGTTACCCTCTAATAGTATTTTTCCGCCTGCCAGTACGGCCATGTTTGGGCAAAGCTCTGCCACATCTTCAACAATGTGGGTCGATAATATAACGACTTTTTGCTCGCCTAAGCTTACTAACAAGTTATGAAAACGATTTCGCTCTTCAGGGTCTAGGCCTGCTGTTGGTTCATCAACAATTAGTAAATCAGGGTCACCTAGTAAGGCTTGTGCAATACCAAAACGCTGGCGCATACCGCCCGAAAAGCCACTTACCGCTTTTGAGCGATGTTGATATAAATTAGTATGTGCAAGCAAACCTTCTACCGACTCTTTACGCTCGCCTTTGTTATGAATGCCCTTTAAAACAGCCATATGGTCTAGCAAGTCGTAAGCACTTACGCGAGGGTATACACCAAAATCTTGCGGTAGATAACCTAAACGTTGGCGCAAAGCCTGTGGGTCTTTAAAAACATCAATACCATCAAAAGTAATTGAACCCGAATCGGCAGATTGCAACGTAGAAATAGTACGCATTAGTGATGATTTACCCGCGCCATTTGGCCCTAGCAGCCCAAACATTCCTTTTCCTATAAATAAATCAACACCTTGTAGTGCATGTACGCCATTATCGTAGGTTTTAGATAACCCTGTTATTGATAGCATTTTTACTTCCTTGAATTTTAATAGTTTTTTTATTGCGCTTTTTATACCACATTAAAAAAAGGAACATAAGTTACACCATGGTTAATTTTGTAACAATAAATAAACACAACAGGTAATAATACTTGCCTCGCATTTATTCAGTCGGTATAAAAACCACACACACACTTTATAAGAAGCGTAAAGCCATGCAAAAACATCAAAGCCAACCACTAAACGATTTTATAGAATACCCTCACGATGAAATGCTAAAACGCGCAAACGAATTTTTACAAACCAGCCAGCGCCGCCATAGTATTCGCAGCTTTAGCGACCGACCTGTGCCTAAAAATATAATTGAAGCCTGTATTAAAGCAGCAGGTACCGCGCCAAGTGGAGCGAATCATCAGCCGTGGCATTTTGTAGCTATAAACAGTAGCGATGTAAAAAAACAAATAAGAGAGGCCGCTGAAAAACTAGAGCGCTCTTTTTATGAAGGCAGAGCAGGAGAAGAGTGGCTTGATGCGCTAAAACCATTAGGTACCGACGCCAATAAACCCTATTTAGAACATGCGCCTTGGCTTATTGCAGTGTTTAGTCAAAAAAAAGGCGGTGTGAATACGGATGATAAAAACACCAATTATTATGTGCACGAATCAGTAGGGCTTGCTACTGGGTTTTTAATACAAGCCCTGCACCGCTCTGGCTTAGCTACGCTTACCCATACACCTAAACCAATGAGTTTTTTAACCGACATTTGTAAGCGCGACAAAGACAACGAACGTCCTTACATGTTACTTATTGCGGGCTACCCAAGTGACGATGCAACTGTACCTGCCCATGCACTTGATAAAAAGTCGCTTGATGAGATTGCCACTTTTATTTAAAGCAAATTACTCAGCGGTACTTTGCTTACAAAACCATTCGTATAGTAACGTAATAATCGACTCAACTTTTGGGTCGATTAACGAATAATAAATTGTATGTCCCTCACGGCGAGTTGCCACTAGCTGGGCGTTACGTAAACTCGCCAAATGCTGAGACAAAGCAGACTGTGCCAACGGAACATTTTGATTTAACTCACCCACACTTTGTTCACCTTGCAATAAACTACATAAAATCATTAAACGGTTTTTATTTGCCATTAATTTTAAAAATTGCTCTGCCTGCTGAGCGTTTTCTGCAAGTTGTTCAATATTCATTGTGATACTTAATTATTTTGCGTGTTTTAATTATAGACTTTTACATTAGTAAGTTCTAATATAATTAACATTAGAAAAAACTAATATTAAGGTCAATTCATGAAAATAAGTGACGCCATACTCTTAATTGGCGGAAGTGCCGTTACAATTTCTGTGCTTTTAAGCTACTTTGTTGATAGTAACTTTCAATTTTTAACGTTATTTATTGGTATTAACTTAGTGCAATCCGCCTACACTAAATGGTGCCCATTAATGACTTTTTTGCGCAAAAGAGGATTTACAGACTAATGCTTACTTCAATTCCTGATTTACTAAAAATTATCACACCTAACCAACGCCGTATTGATGCAGCGCAAGCAAAACAAGAGCTAGAACAAAATAAAGGTTTACTTATTGATGTACGCGAACCCGCTGAGCATGCCAATGTAGCTGCGGTAGGGGCAATAAATATTCCACGCGGATTACTTGAAATGAAGCTAATGGAAATAGAAAAAGACGCTGCACGCCCTATTTACTTACATTGTGCCAGCGGTGCCCGCGCCACTTTAGGTGCAGAAGCGCTAACCCGCGTAGGCTACGAAAACGTTACCGTTATTACGTGTAATGCAACGCAAGTAAGTGAAGTTTTTTAATTGCTTCACAAAAAAGTAACCTAAATTGCCTACACTTTGCTTTTTACACTTTACAGGTACAAAGCAATGGCATTTACACGGAGAAGTTTTTTAAAAGCATCGGCAGCAGGATTTGGCGCTGCCGTATTATCACTTGGTTTAACAGGTTGTCGTTTTGACGATGATGACGACACACCCGTTAGCTTTGACCACGGCGTTGCCAGCGGCGACCCGCTAAGCGATAGCTTAATTATTTGGACCCGTGTAACCCCACTCGATGTAACAACTAAATCGTTAAAAGTACAATGGCAAGCCGCCTCCGACCAAAGCTTTACAAATATTGTTCACGATGGTGAAACACATATCAGTGATACGACCGACTTTACTCTTAAAGTTGATTTACAAGGGCTTGATGCCAACACCGTTTATTACTATCGCTTTAATGCACATGGAAAAACCTCCCCTATCGGACAAGGAAAAACGCTTCCTGTCGGTGCGGTTGATCAGGTGAAATTAGCCGTTGTATCGTGCGCAAATTACCCTGCCGGGTATTTTCATGTGTATGGCGAAATTGCTAAGCAAAGCGATTTAGATGCGGTACTGCACTTAGGTGATTACATATACGAATACAGCAATACGGGTTATGCAACCGAAGACGCCGCACAGTTAGAGCGACTGCTACCCTTAGATAACAGCAGCGAAATTATCGCACTGACCGATTATAGAAAACGCTATGCAAATTATCGCCTCGATGCCGACTTACAAGCAGCCCATAGCCACTGTGCATTTATAACAGTGTGGGACGACCACGAAATCACCAACGACACATGGCGCGAAGGCGCAGAAAATCATAACGAAGGTGAAGGCGAATTTAGCCAACGTAAACTCAATGCACTACAAGCCTACTTTGAGTGGATGCCAATTCGTAATGTAGCCGACAAAGAACGTATTTACCGACGCTTTGAGTTTGGTAATTTAGTCTCTTTATACATGCTAGATACTCGTGTATTAGCGCGTGATGAGCAGCTTAACTATAGTGATTTTGATCTTACCTCCCCTGCAGGGCAAAGCGCATTTGCTGCAGCAATAGGCGCAACAGATCGTGCATTATTAGGCAGTGAACAACTTACATGGCTTAGTGATGCCATCACTACCTCAAGCACACAGTGGCAAGTGTTAGGGCAACAAGTGCTAATGACAAAAATGCACTTACCAGTAGAGGTCATGTTACTACTTGCTAGCTTACAAAGTGCACAGTCAAACGGAGGCGATCCAAGTGAATTGCTCGCACAGGCCAATGTATTATTTGCAGAGCTGGCGCAAATTAAAGGCCGTGTATTAGCGGGCGACCCAAGTGTAACCGAGGCAGAGCTTGCCCGTGTTCAAACCACCATACCGTATAACCTTGATGCGTGGGATGGCTATGCCTACGAGCGTGAAGTATTATTAGGTACCGCTATTGCAGCACAAAAAAACTTAGTAGTTTTAGCCGGAGATACTCATAACGGCTGGGCGGGACAGCTTAAAACTGATGTCAGTAACCCTATTGCAGCCTCACAAAATGCTGGGGTGGAATTTGCAACGGCATCGGTTTCATCACCAGGGCTTGAAGAATATTTAGCGCTAAACACACAAGATGCACAAACCGTAGCGCAAATAGAGCAAGTAATTGCCTTATTAGTTGATGACCTTGCTTATAATAATTTAGTAGAGCGCGGCTATTTAACCGTTACATTTACACCTGCAAAAGCCAGTGCTAAGTGGAATTATATAAGCACAATTAAAGCGCGCGAATATCAGGTTGTTGAAAGCCGTACCAAAGAGCTAAGTATGCTGGCAGGTCAGGCTCAATTACAAAACGCTTAACGCTTCGCTTCTAAAGCTGCCAAACGCGTATCTATGCGCTCTACTACCTCAACTAAGCGAGCAAGTAATGCTTGGTTGAGGTGATCTTCAGCAAGCTCCTGTGTTTTAGGGGCTTGCGCAGCTAAGTTATCTTTTTGCTCAAGTATGGCTTCTCTAAACTCACTGGCATTTTCAACACCAAGTAATGACACTAATGCGCCATGACCCGACTGCCCTGCAGTTTCAAAGCTTAAGCGGTATAACCCAAAAAAGCGCATAAGCGGCCCTTGGTTCAGCCCCACATCGGTTATTTTTTCAAGCGGTATAGATTTTTCTTCTTTAAATAAAATGCCGCGTTTAACAACCAGCTTTTGCGTGAGTAATTGCGCCGACATAGCGGCCAAAATTTTACCTGCCACCAGCCATACAACAAATAACACCACAGGTATAAGTGGAATGGTCACTAATGCAACGGCACTAAAAAAGCATGCCATGGTCATCCAGTATTGCTTCACTTTGGGATCAAAGCTGGCACTTTTTAAAATAGGGTTGCTCATTGGTTTATCCTCATTCCCATTTTATTAATCTAATCAAACGTATGCCTTTATTCAACTTATGTGATCAACGTCTTCAATGCAATTTAGCCACTTACATTCAGATAAACTTTCATACACTCTCTTACAAACGCCAATCAAAAATATAGCTACACTAAAGCCTAATAGCGTTGCGGCACACTTTACTTATCGCAAACAATTTTCACTTTTTACTTAACACCAAGGCTCCTATGAACACTTATATACAAAACTCACTCCGGTTATTAGTTGGCACACTTGCACTTGGCAGTATTACTGCGCAAGCTGAGTCGCAGTTTTCATTAGGGGGCGGTGTCATTTCTACCAGCTCACCTTATGCAGGTACCGACAGTGAAACGCTATTTTTACCTATCATTACTTACGAAGGCGAAAGGCTTAGTTTTAAAGGTTTGTCGCTTGATTATAAATTAGTGGAGCAGCAAGGTTTTAACTGGTCATTAGTTTTAGAGCCAGGTGATAACTTTGATACCTCAGATTCAGACCTTGCAGCCATAAAAGCCTTAGACGATAGAAAGCTATCACTCTACGCAGGCACGCAGGTTAGTTACACTTCAAGCTTTGGTAAGATAAGCGCCAGTGCGACTCATGACGTAATAGGCCACGGCGATGGCGCTAAATTTAAAACCAATTACAGTTACCCTATTAAGTTATCTAAACAACTAATGCTCATTCCTTCTGTGGGTGTTGAGCTAAATAGCAGTGATGTATCTAACTATTATTATGGTGTAGCACAGGGCGAATCTACCATCTATGCGCCTTACGAACTTAGTTCTACGGTTAACTACAATGCGGGTTTATTTTTAATGTATTACATTAATAAAAACTGGAACGTAAATGCCATGGTTAACTATAAGCAGCTCGATTCTGATATTGAAGACTCACCCATTATTGATACCGATAACACCACGACTGTGATGATGTCGGTTAACTATCGCTTTTAACCCCCCCCCCCTTTTTGTTGGGTATTAATTAGGCATTAAAAAAGCCGAGCATACAGGGCTATGCTCGGCTTAGGTTTGGGAAAATATAACTGCTACTGCTTATTAATAAGTATGCTTACATTTTCTCTATCTGGGCCTATTACATTAAACGTGTAGGTACCTTGTTCGGTAATATTCAGTGCTATATTGGCGCCTACCGCTTCAAGTGGTGTTAGTTCATCAATTACCACTACCGGCGTATCGCCTGCTCCACCGTAATCCACTGTGCTCCAATCTTCAGACGCTACTTTAAATTCGTAGTCACCCACCTCTAATTCAATAGAAGCAGAGTAAATTGCATCACCCTCGTACATAAGTGGGTTATCAGTACTCCAGTCATTTAAGCTGCCGCGAATAAATACCGGTGTTTGTGCAAACATTTCGCCGTTGAGCACTTTTAGCGATACGTTATTTAAATCACTGGCGTCAAATATAAACTGGTATTCACCTTGCTCGGCAATGTCTATGGTCATATTCGCGCCCGCAACCGACAACTGCTCAGCGGTGCCAACCATTACACTGGCATCACCCTCAGCCGAGCCATAATCAACCGTGCTCCAATCTTCTGACGCTACTTTAAATTCATAGCTTGCAGCGCTCAGTGTTTTAGTAAAGGTGTAAATGCCTTTACCTTTATAACTTAGCTCATCGGTTACTCCCCAATCATTAAGCGTACCGCGCACATAAATAGCGGTGCCTACAAATGGCTCTTCGTTGTATAAAGTAAGCGTTGGATTTTCAGGGTTTGAAGCATCAAGCGAAAATACATAGGTTGCATCAATAGCAGCGCTAAAGGTCATGTTTGCACCTGAGCGCGTTAATGGCTCACTTTGATTTTCAACTACCTCTTTATCAGCGTCAGTAAGCGCACCAAAATCAACCGTAGACCAATCTTCTGAGGCAATTTTAAATTCGTAATCGCCAGCGCTTAGTGCAATTGCTATACGGTATTCTCCCTCGCCAATATATTCAAATGCATCGCGTGTGCCCCAGTCGTTTAAAGTTCCGCGCACAAACACAGCGGTGCTGCCATAAGGTACTACATCAGGCGCGCCTACGGTCGCATTTGCACTTAAACCAGTACCTTGGCTCTCACCTTGGGTTTTAGTAAAAACAGTTAATGTGTAAGGCGGCACAGTAAATGTGCCTTCGTTATCGCCTTGGGCAAAATTGGCGCTGGCCATGCTTGCATCAACACTGTTTTTTAATACGTCGTGTAATTCAAAACCCGCCGCGGTGGCAATAGTATGGCTAAGGGTTTGCTCGGTTGCGTTAATCATCACTACAAGCGCATCAAATGCAGGGTCTAAGTCTGTTAATCCTTCGCCATCATCAATGCTCATTACAATTAAGCCATGTTGCTGCGCTTTACCTACGTTATGAAAACCCACTCGCTCAATGACATCTTGCTCTGTGGTTAATCTAAATAGTGGGCTGCTGCTACGTATTTGTAAAAACTCGTTAAATACATCACCTGCATAGGCTATGTCTTGCGGCATTGCCTGTGCATCTGGATTAGCAGATATAGGCATAATTTCAGACCATTTTTCTTGGTTCTTCTCTGCGTTTGGTAAACCAATGTTCCAGTTATTATTCTCTTTGGTTAAATCAACAGCATTAAACCAATCATCGGCATTATAGCTATCACGATCCATTGACTTAGAACGCAGTAAATCAGCGCCTAATTGCATAAATGGAATGCCTTGGCTCATAAGTGGAATAGACAATGCCATGTTGTGCGCGCGCACACGTTGCTCAATACTCATGCTTGATGCATGTTTGTATTGCAACTGATCCCACAGTGTTTCGTTATCGTGTTTTGATACGTAATGAATGCTATCTGCTGGGTCTAGTGCATACGCCGTTGGCTGAGTATTCCAAGTAAAGCTATTACCTTTAGATGAATTACCTTTAAAGTCTTTTAGAATGTAATTTTGTAAGTTGCCCGCCAGCGATAACCGTAACGTGTCTTGTTCGGCTAGGTTGCCATCTGTCGGGTTATTGCTAAACATTGCACCACCACGCACGGCTTCACGAATACGGTCGTTAAATGTACCCACCTCTGAGCCCGCCATATCAGCCTGTTTAGCTTGTGTGAATAAACGATTGTTAGCTACTTCACCAAAATCCCAGCCTTCACCGTAAAAATAGTTATCAGGGTCAACTGCCTGCACGGCTTCACGCGCAGCTAATATTGATGATTTAGGCATATGCCCCATTACATCAAATCTAAAACTGTCGTAGCCAAATTCACGCGCTAAAATAACCAATGAATCAGTAACAAACTTATCCATCATTACATGCTCTGTAGCTGTATTTTCACAACACGTTGAGCGCTCTATTTCACCACTGACTTCGTTATAGCGATGATAGTAACCCGGTACTAGCTTATCAAATACCGACTTGTCCCAAATACCCGACGACGTTGTATGGTTATAAACCACATCCAGTACAACACGAAGTCCTACTTCTTGCAGTGATTGCACCATAGCGCGGGTTTCTTTAACGCGGGCAATGCCCTCTGGGCTTGAGGCATACGAGCCTTCAGGCGCTATAAAGTAATGCGGATCGTAACCCCAGTTAAAGCCGTCTAAATCACGCATCGCACTGGCTAATGCTTGTGCATCGTCTGAGCCAGGGAGGTAACTTTGCATAATATCGACAATCGTGCTGTTTTTATCTTCGATTTTACATGCATCAGCTTCATCGTTAATACGCTCACATAATTTACCTAAGGTGTCTGTAATTTCCACACGCTGCGAGGCATCCTCTTCAATAGTGCCAATATCAGTCACTGGCAGTAAATGAAAGTGTGTTAAGCCTTTATCTGCTAATTGCTTAAGGTGCTGCATTGGCACGCTTTCAAGCTCAGTGAATGCAAGGTATTTACCGCGGTTTGCTTCGCTTACTGACTGATCACGCACACTAAAATCACGTACATGGCCTTCATAAATAACCGCATCTTCTGGGTTAATAATAGTAGGCACGATACGCTCATCCCAGCCTTCTGGTTTAGTGTCATCATCGGCTAAATTAATCAGCTGGCTGTATAAACCATTGGTAGATACATTGAGTGAGTAAGGGTCTGTACTCCAAAGCGACTCTATTTGCTGAGTCAGTGGGTGGTAAACATCAAAATTAAAGCGGTAGTAGTGGCGGTCGTATTGCATATCTAAACTTGCTTGCCAAATACCTGTCTGTGTATTTAATGTCATTGGTATAGAGTGCACTTGTGTTTTTGCATCATCAAACACGTTTAGCACCATGTTATTAGCAGTGGGTGCCCACACAGTTACATCAATCGCGTTATTGCCATAAGTTACGCCAAGTACAGCTTCGTTAGCGTCGTCTTCGCCTTGTGTGTAAAGGGCATCGAGTGCTTTAGCGGTTTGCACATAGCTTGCTTCTAGCAGCTTACCTTCACTATCGTAACCGGCAATAACAAGCTGCGATTTTATAAGCGCTTTAGCCGTGTTTGTATCCCAACTTCCTTCGTATGCGTTCCAAGTGGTTAAATGCGGTACTTTTGCCGCTTGCTCATCAGTTAAACTGCTTGATTGCAGCGTAACAGTATCGCCGTTTAAACCAGTATCAATATCCACTTCAAGCTCAGCCGTAGCTGATGAATGCAACTTAATTAGGCTTGTAAGCTCGTTACTTGGTTTATACAAAATAGTATTTAAATCAATCCAATGCGCTGAAGCACCTGTTATAGCAACTGCGCGTTCGCCCAAACTTAAAATAGGGTATTCAAACACCGAAGGCTCACCATGAATGGTAAAGTTCATACGTTGAAAGGTTTCATCGTCTTGCATCAGCGGCATGGTTAAATCCACATCACCAAACGCTTTACCTGACCCTTCTGTACCAATATGAATAATAAAATTGGCACATTCGTTATAACCCTCTTTTAGGTTAATTATCCAGTACGCACCATAGTTAGGGTCAATACCATCGTACTCGTGGCCGTTAGCCCAATCGCTCGTGTCAAACGGAGGTGCGTAAGCATCACACACATCGTTATTCCACGAATGTAATCGGTAACCTTCGTAGTTATCGTCGGCTAAACGGTTATAAAATAAAACTGCCTCACCTTCACCAGCAAATACAATAGGATCAGGCAATGTTGGGTCGGCGCCCACTACACAGCTTTCGTTTTTATCATCCGGTACAGTAGGCGCTGCACACGTTATAGGCTCAGGGTCCACACATTGCGAGCCTGCTTCGTTTGGTACTTGTGGCACATTACAGGTTAAAAGCTGCTGCCCCGACTCAACTTCATCTGTCCCACCACATCCTGCTAATATCATTAACCCTAAGGCTATTAGCAAATATTTAGACATTGTTATAATTTTCATTTTTAAACGCTCCGTTTGCTAATTAATGACTGTATGTAAAACCAAGGTAGAACTGACGACCAAAGTACTGAGTCGTCCCTGTTCGTTGCTCTGAGCCAAAGTAACTTTGGGTTGGTTCATCGGTTAAGTTATTAACTTGCAAAAGCATTGTTAGCGAGTCGCTAAAGCGATAAGAGGTTTGAAAGTCGACTACGGTTTCGGCATCAAAATTAACTACTTGCTCGTTAATGGCAACCTGCTCCGATACAAATTCATCGCGGTAACGCACATTAAGGCGGGTTTCAAAATCATCCATTGAGTAAAACACCGTGGCATTAAGCACGTTATTAGAGAGCCCAGGTAAAGATTGCGCTAATGTATCGCCCCCTAAACTGGTAATCGATTCAATTTCACTTTCGGTGTATGAGTAACTTGCGTTAGCGCCTAAGCCATTAAATGGCGAAGGTAAAAAGGTAAACACTTGCGTATACGCAAGCTCTAGCCCTCTAATGTAGCCACCTTCACCGTTATTAACTGCCGTGGTGTAAATACCGTTAGTTGTGGCAACTTGCTCGCTACTGACAGGGTCTTCTATAAAGTCAGGTACATTAAAGCCATTGCCTTTAAAGTCGAAGTTTTCGATTGATAAGATTTCAACAAACGAGTCTATATTTTTATAAAATAACGCCGCAGCAACAGTGCCGTTACCTTCTTCAAAATAATATTCGTAAGATAAGTCGTACTGGTCAGCATAAAAGGGTTTTAAAAATGGGTTGTTATTACTTGAACCGTTAATAACACCATCGTCACTTACGTTTGCGCTGGCATCGCCCGCTAAACGGTTAATTGGTGCACGCGACATGACTTTAGCCGCAGCAAAACGAACTAGCGAGTTGTCGTTAAGTTGCAGGTTTAAATTTAATGATGGTAAGTAGTCGGTGTATTTAGTGCCTAATACATTAGGCGCGTATAAGTCATTAACAATGCCGTTCTCATCAACAATATTTTGCGCACCTAAGCGCGCATCGCCTGCTACGTTCTCTAGTACCGTTGCTGATTGGTCGGTTTCAATACGGCGCACCCCCACATTACCTGATAGGTCAAGGCCGGCAATTTGCGTGTTAATGTTTACCATCACATACGCGGCTAGCACATCTTCAAACACCGAGCCGCTTTGTAACACTGACCACGAATAGTTAGTTGTGTAACCTTGCGCGTCGTCTACGCCATCGGCATTACCCCATGTTTGAACAGGCTCTGGCGTACCATCTGGAAACCATGCGTTAAGTGCTTTGTCTAAATCAATGGCTAAATACGACGGGAAGTAACTAAACTCGCCCTGCCAATCAGCCACTGACGCCATATCGTCGGTTAAACGTAAAGGGGGTTGCGTTGCTGAAAACGCCCCGTCGTTACCGTACTCAAATACCGAGCGTTTACGGCTGTACTCTCTATCTGAGTAGCGCGCACCAAACTCTACTGAGCTAAATATGTCGCTTTCTAGCTCGTATTTAAAGTCGAGCCTAAATGCGGTTACTTCATCTTCTGTTTGATCTGGGTAAATACCATATTTACTGACCATTACACGGTCTATATCACTAAAGGCGGCCGCCTGATTAAACCCAACGTCAGGTAAATTTAAGCCATTTAATTGATAGTTAATTGCTACGTTGTTATCAAATACTGGCGTTTCCGCATTGGCATCTTCTGCTACTAAGCTCCACAGTAAGCCATTTCTAAAATTGCTTTTTGCGCGAGAAAGCGACACATCGGCATTTACGCTTAGTCTCTCGGTTACCTGCCAATCGGCATTCACGCCAAAGCTGTCTACTTCGTCAAAGTCTTGGTTGTCGTCGTTCACTATTTCAACACGGGTATAGCTTTGCGAAGTGCGGTTAACCGCTGCGCCTATTACGGCATTACCATCAAGCTGAGCGTTAGCATATGCAGCTGTTGGCCCGCCTAATTTAACCCTCAGGCCGCGAGCAAATGACTCTTTATCAAAGCGCGATAAAAACGCATCACCTTTTAATTTAAAATTATCTACAGGCGCCCACTCTATAGCTGCTAAGTAACCATTACGGGTTTCTTCGCCGCCTAAATGCTGTAGCTCAAAACCTTCGCTAATGTATTCGTTCTCAGGGTTAGCTAAAGGGCCATTGGTATCGTTAGCTGCGCCATCAACGTCTTTTGTGTCGTTATACGCAAGGCCAATAAACTGCGTTGCTACACTTGGCTGAAACAAACGCGCATAGCCCAGCGCTACGCCTAATGTGTCGTCTAGGTATTTGCCTTGATACGAAAAACTAATTCGGTCGCCAAATTCAGTGGCATCCGATACCTCTGAGGCGCGGTCGTTATACATACCACGCACATTAGCTACAAATTTATGCGTTTGATCATTATTAAGTGGGCTGGCGGTTTCAAGCTCTACCGTACCGGCCACGCCACCTTCAATAAGCGATGCCTTTGGCGATTTGTATACCGCCGCAGAGCTAATTAATTCTGACGGATATTGGTCAAACTCAATACTGCGGCTGCCACTTGTAGATACTTGCTCGCGGCCATTAAGTGTTGAAAATACAAACCCGCCCGACAGCCCGCGTATATTAATTTGCGCCGCTTGCCCACCCGTTCGCACCGCTGAAATACCAGGTAATCGTGTAAGTGCATCGGCCATTGAAATATCAGGCAGTGCCCCTAAATCATCGGCAGAAATTTGCTCTGACACCGTATCGCTAAAACGCTTTTGATTTAAAGATTGAATTAAACTGCGGCTAAAGCCTCGCACTTCAATAATTTCTAAATCTTCAGCTTGTGTGCTGGGTGATTGATTTGTTGAGCCTTCGTTTGCAGCCAATGCACTATTAGCGGCAAATAAAGCCAGCATAAGTGCACTTAGTTTAAACTTGTCCATGTGTGTGAACCTTTGAGTTATTGTTGTCAGGTGTTGCTGTGTTGTTTAAAACACAACCAGCAAATTGTAACTAAAAGGTAAAATTAATGTGATGAATACGTATGCAGGGCATGAGGGTTAGGCTGCAGGGGCATATAGGCACGCGCCCCTGCATCGGGAACGCGATTTAAAGGCTTAGCACCACTTTTATCGCAAGGGCAATAAATACGACCCCCAGTATTTTATCAAGCCACGGACTTTGCTTGGTAAAGCCAAAGCGATTTTTTGAAACCTCTGTCAGCAACGCCACCAGCAAATACCAGCCGGTATCAATTACAAACACGGTTAAACACATAATTATACCCACACTTAAAGTAAGTAGCTGAGGGTCAATAAACTGCGAGAACAAGGCTAAAAAGAAAATAGCGAGCTTAGGGTTCAAAAAGGCAATAGCAAAGCCATCTTGTAAAGCTTGGCCAGCACTTACTTCACTTTCTTGTACTTCAAGTTCGTTATTGCTGGGTTTTGCTAGCAATATTTTTATACCTAAATACGCCAAATAAGCTGCGCCTAAATACACCAGTATTTGATAAACAGTCGGAAACTGCATCATTAAAGCGCCTAGCCCTAATAACGATGCACCTGCGTATAACCCAACACCAGTACCATGGCTGAGCGCGGCAAGCATTCCGTTTTTCATACTGCCGTTAAGTGAGTGCTTTAAAACCACCGCTAAACTTGGCCCTGGCGACATTGCCCCCATCATACAAATAGCCGCTAGGCTTAACCATACTGTAAATGTCATTTAAAGCTCGTCAGTTTCAATAAGTAATGTATAACCGTGCACTTGGCCATAAAAACCTGTCAATGGCACTGCGTTTATTACTTTCCAGCCATCTTGATTTAATTCCTGTATGCGGTCATTCAGGGCGGCTATATCTACGCCACCCAAAAAACGAGTCTTTCTAAATTCGATTACTTTTTGCATTTTAATCCTTGTGTAACTTATAACGTGTATTCAAAATCGTAGTGGTGAATCCCTTGCTCAATACGTATTTTCATACTGCCCGTTAATCCTTCTAGCTCATGAGTGCCTGAATCGGGAATTACGTTTAAAATTAGGCTATCTTGGCCTTTATCCATAGTACCAAAATGCTGCAATACAAAGCTGCCTTTTTTGCCTTCAAGCTCGCCTATTACTTGCTCTATAGCAACATAACCGGCACTGCCTTGCGTGGGTGTCATGGCGCTTAGCATTTCGCCTTGGCTGGTGGCATTTAAGCTACCTTTAAAAGTTTTATCTATCGACATACGCCCTAAATTAACGCCGTTTTGGCCGCTTGCGTAGCCTTCTATTGGGGCCAGGTTTACATTAAATTCTCCACTTACGGTTGCAGTAATCATAACGTTTCCTTATTGATGCTAATGTTTAAAAGTATTGATTTTTATTATCTTAGTGCCATATCTATACCTTAACCTTTAAAAAGAATCCACTATGTCAAAAACAAGCCCTAAGCCCGAAAAAGCCGCTTTTAGTAGTTTATTACCTATTTTTGCGTTTATTAAACCGTATAAATGGATGGTAGTGGCGGCACTTGGCGCCCTTTTAGTCACCGCTGGTGTTAACTTATCATTGGGTCAAGGGGTTAAGTTTGTCATAGATCATGGCTTTATTGCTGGCTCCCAAGCGCAGCTACAACAAGCTGTATTAGTGCTTATTGGTTTAATTAGTTTATTGGCCGTGGGCACCTTTAGCCGCTTTTATTTAATGTCGTGGATTGGCGAACGAGTTAGTAACGATATTCGCAAAGCGGTGTTTAATCGCATTGTTACCTTGCACCCAAGTTACTTTGAAGAAAACCGCAGTGGCGAGCTTATGTCGCGTTTAACAACCGACACCACCTTGCTGCAATCGATTATTGGCTCTTCCTTTTCTATGGCGCTGCGCAGTGCATTAATGTTAGTGGGTGGCTTGGTAATGCTGTTAGTGACTAACTTAAAGCTTACGCTCGTAGTGGTTGCGTGTGTGCCGCTAGTATTAGTGCCGATGATGGTATTTGGCAAAAAGGTTCGCAAACTTGCAAGTTCTAGCCAAGATGCAATAGCCGATATAAGCACCTATGCCGGCGAGATCATTCAAAATATTAAAGTAGTACAAAGCTATAGCCACGAACAGCGTGAGCAACACGCCTTTGCACTTGAAACCGAAAAAGCCTTTAACGTTGCCAAAAGCCGTATTAAACAGCGCTCTTTTTTAATTGCTGCGGTAATATTTTTAACCTTTAGTGCGATTAGCGTAATGCTCTGGGTAGGCGGTAGTGATGTACTGGCAGGCACCATGACAGGTGGCGAGCTAGGTGCATTTGTGTTTTACGCCATTATGGTGGCCATGTCGGTGGCTACCGTAGCCGAGGTTTACGGCGAGCTACAACGAGCTGCTGGGGCGGCAGCGCGCCTACTTGAATTACTGGCCGTTAAAAGTGAAATAGAAAACCCTGTCACTCCACAAGACGAAAAGCTATTAATAAAGACTGACAGCCCCGCCATTGCACTTGAAAATATTAGCTTTAACTACCCATCTCGCCCCGATGTAAGCGCACTTAACAAAATAAGTTTAACAATAGAGCAAGGTAAAACAGTGGCTATTGTAGGCCCCTCTGGCGCAGGTAAAACGACGTTATTTGAATTACTACAGCGCTTTTACGACCCTGCTCTCGGCGCGATTAAATTTCATGATGTAAATATTAAAGACATATCGCTTACCACCCTGAGGGACAAAATGGGCATGGTGGCACAAAACCCTATTTTATTTAGCTCAGACGTAATGCATAACATTCGTTACGGCAACCCAAACGCCACTGACGAGCAAGTATATGCGGCCGCAAAACATGCTCATGCCGATGAATTTATTAAGCAATTACCGCAAGGTTATAACAGCTTTTTAGGTGAGCAAGGCGTAAGACTCTCGGGTGGGCAAAAGCAGCGTATTGTATTGGCACGCGCTATTTTAAAAGACCCAGAAATACTGCTTTTAGATGAAGCCACCAGTGCACTCGATGCGCAAAGTGAGCACCACGTACAAGCCGCGCTTGAGCATTTAATGCAAAATAGAACAACGTTAATTATTGCCCATAGGCTGGCAACGGTTAAACATGCCGATGTGATTGTAGTAATGGAAAATGGGGAAATAAAAGCAACTGGGAGCCACCAGCAATTGCTAGCAAGCTCCCCTTTGTATCAGCGTCTTTGTGAATTGCAGTTCAACAAAAACTAACCTTCTGTGTTTGGCACTATTTGAATTTCTACACGGCGGTTTTGAGCTCGGCCATTAGCGCTATCGTTAGTGGCTATTGGGCGAGTTTCGCCGTAGCCTGTAGTGCTAATACGTGCAGCCATAATTTGCTGGTTCACTAAGTAGTTTTTAACGCTTTGCGCACGCTCGCGCGATAGGTTCATATTGTAGCTGTCTTTACCTGTGCTATCTGTGTGGCCTTCCACACTTAGGTAGGTTTTTTCGTATTTGTTCATTACTTTAGCAATGGCGTTTAGGGTATCGTTAAAACCTGATGAAATATAAGATTGGTCTGTCGCAAAGGTAATATTAGATGGCATAACTAAACGTAAGTTATCGCCCTCACGTACAACTTCAACCCCTGAGCCTGCTAGTTCATCACGAAACGCTTCTTCTTGCTTATCCATGTAATCACCTACAGCAGCACCGGCTAGTGCGCCAATAGCAGCACCAATAAAGATGCGCTTGTCTTTATGATTACCCGTTGCTTTACCTAATACGCCACCTGCGGCTGCACCGATTGCGGCGCCTTTGCCTGTGTTGTTCATTTCGCAACCACTTAGTAATACAGCTACTACGGTTACGCTTAAAAGTGATTTAGTTAAAGTCATGTGATGTCCTATTCATTAAGAATTATAAGGCAAGTATGCAAATACATGTATGAACAAACTATGAAGAGCATGTTAAAAGCAGTTCGCTTTATACCAATCCTCTTAATTAAGTGGATTGGTATTATTTGTAGATTACGAATTAATGTATGCATTTAATAAAAGTGTCATACTCCTTTGTGACAATTTAATGAACTTTAAAAAAGGATATAAGCTCAATGTTAGTCGCTATTTTTAGAGAGTTTTTTTTACTTGGCTGCATGAGTTTTGGTGGCCCTGCTGCCCATTTAGGCTATTTTAAACGCCACTTTGTAGACACACTAAACTGGTTAAGCGATACCCGCTACGCGCAGCTTATTAGTTTAAGCCAAGCGCTGCCCGGGCCTGGTTCAAGCCAAGTGGGCTTTGCAATTGGTGTTGAGCGCGCGGGAGTTATTGGTGGCATTACCGCATTTATAGCCTTTACCTTACCGTCTTTTTTAATCATGTTGTTATTAGCGGTAAGCGCGCATCAGTTTGATGCTGTTTACTTTGCTATTATTGCGGGCTTAAAACTGTTTGCGGTTGTTATTGTGGCCGATGCAACACTCACTATGGCAAAAAGCTTTTGTACCAGCGCTGCGCTCAAGCTTATCGCAGTAATGAGTACCTTGGCTTTATTACTATTTCCTTTACTTGGCACGCAAATAGCTATTTTATTGAGTGCCGCTGCTATAGGCGCAATTTGGCCTCTGTTACAACTCAACACCCATACTGATCCTAAAGCAGATACTAAAAGCGCGTTTAGGTGGCTCCCTTTAGGCTTATTTGTATTACTACTCGCTATTAGCTTTATACCTTTAGGTGATGACCTTGCTTTGTTTGCTCCTTTTTACCAAGCGGGCGCTATGGTGTTTGGGGGCGGGCACGTGGTATTGCCTGTATTGCAAGCTGGCGTACCAGCGCTAAGTAACGATCAATTTTTAAGTGCGTATGCCAGTGCTCAAGCTATCCCTGGCCCCATGTTTACAATAGCTACTTACTTAGGCGCGCAACTCACTTCAGAGCAACCCTTAATAGGGGGCCATAGCTGCAACCCTACTTATTTTTACACCGGGTTTTTTATTAATGCTGGCGTTTCAAAAAAGCTGGTTAAACCTGGCAAGTAAACCTCGCTTTGCAAGCTCTATTGCGGCGCTTAACGCTGCCGTAGTTGGCTTTTTAGCGGCGGCTTTGTACTCACCTATTTGGACATCAGCCGTTCACAACCTATGGCAGGTTGCATTGGTTATTGCTGCTTTTGCATGGCTAAGAATGAAAAAGCCACCTATTTGGTGGCTATTAGCTTTATTTATTAGTGTGGGCCTTGTTCAGCACTATTTGCCATTACTTTAAAGGTCGGCTTATCGGTTTGCTGTGCATTAGGCGGGCTTAATTGCCCGCTAACACTTTGATACGCTCTAAGGCCAAATACTGGCAACACTGCCAATAAGTGATCCATAATTTCAGCTTGTAAATGCTCGTAAGATATCCAGCGTTTGTCTTCACTAAAGCAATAAAACTCAATCGGTAAACCGTGGTTCATTGGTTGTAGCTCACGCACCATGAGCGTCAGTGAGGTATTTATTCTGTTATGCTGCTTTAAATAGCCCTCGGCGTAGCGGCGAAACAAGCCTAAGTTAGAGACCGGATCAGGCAACGAGGCAACACGTATATATTCGTGCAGTGGTATAGCTGCATCTATTTGTTTTCTAAATTCGTCACTTACTAAGCATATGCTGTGCATATCAATATTAAGCGAGCGCTTAATACGTCGCCCGCCAGACTCTTGCATTCCTCGCCAGTTTTTGAACGACCCTGCTACCAGCATATAAGTAGGAATAGTCGTAATGGTGTTATCCCAGTTACGCACTTTTACGGTGTTTAGCCCTAAGTCTATTACTTCACCGTCGGCGCCGTAGTTTTCTACTTGAATCCAATCGCCGTAAGTAACTAATCGGTTTGCCGCAATTTGAATACTGGCTACAAAGCCTAAAATAGTGTCTTTAAAAACCAATAAAGTAACAGCGGCTATCGCACCAAAACCCGACAAAATATAGGTAGGCGATTTTTCAAGCACAATGCTGACTATTAAAATTGCACACACAATAAAGGTGATCAGCTTAACAACTTGTAATAAGCCCTGAATTGGCACTTCGCGGGCAAAATCTAGCTGGTTATAAATAGCGCCGGCAATGCTTACAATGCTGCTAAAAATAAAGCCTACATGAATAATTAATATACCTTGGCCAATGGTTTTTAGTATTTCTGCACTGAGCTCATTAACAGGGTAAACGCTGTCGAAGGTTGCTAAAAAAAGCACGCTACATAGCATACCGGCTATACGCTTATTAAGTTTTGTGAGCAACGGAGAAAGTAACCCTATGCGCTCTGGAGATAACTTAGTCACCACTTTTTGAATGCCTGGCAGCATTAATCGGCGTGTAAATAAATACACCACTAACAACGAAAACACACCAATAGAGGCTGCAGTAATTGCACTTAAAAAATCTGCGTCGGGTACTTTTTCAAACCAAGGAGCGATTAGCTCCTGCAGGTGGGTATTGGTCATAGTGTTTCTATTTCCTTACAAATGGGTGGCTCAGGTAAATCGTGTTGGGCATAAATGCTGGCTAGTTGCGCGTCTTTAGCAACCCATAGCTCATTAACGTACTTTTGAAAGTGGCTTCTAAATGCTTTGTCGTGTTGGTAACTACCTAACATTTTCTGGTTTATAGCAACCACGTCAATAGAAACATAAATCGAATCAAGCTCGCCCTTTAAAATATTACGACAAACATGGCTTGTGTTGCCGCTGTACAGCACACTGGTATTTAGCATGGCGTCAAATTGCTCGCCAAGTACCTCAAGTGCAAAGGCAATGCCGCCCGCTTTGGGCTTGAGTAAATGTTTAAACGGGCTTTGCTGGCTTGCATGCTTTGCGTGCGTGTAGCGGGTGCCTTCAACAAAATTAATTATGGTGGTGGGGTTATTCCTAAAATTACGACAGCTTTGCTTGGTACGCTCAACATCTAGCCCTTTAAGCTTGGGGTTTTTAGCAAGCTGCGCTTTAGTTACGCGCTTCATAAAAGGCATGCCCATAGCCCATGCGCCAGAGCCAATAAATGGCACATACTTTAATTCGTCTTTTAAAAAAAACTTTGGTGCTGGTAATACATTAATTGAGCTAAGCACCACAATATCTAACCAGCTCATGTGGTTACAAATTAGTAAGTACCAACTTTTTGAATTTACATCGCCGTTTATGTTTACTTTTATGTTGGCGCAGCCCAGCCACAAGCCAAACCGATTGCCATTACACCAGCCTCGGTACACGCTATGCAGTATGGTGTTAATTATAGAAAAAGGCAGGACAAGCTTTATTAACCCTAGCAGTAATACTAAGGTGCCAAAAATGATTACATTTGAAAAAATCACGCAGCCTACAATTAAGCCGCTGAGCCAATTTGGTAACCACTTTTTTAGCATAATTGTAAGCCCATTTTTTATTACCTTATTATTTATGGTTTTGTTCGAGCTGCAAAAGCGTGTGCTCTTTTTCTTCCCATAAACGGTTTAATTCACTTTGAAAGCCGACTCTAAACTCAGAGTCGCCAGTGTAATCACCAATCAACTCCTCGCTTACTGGGCGAATGTCTACATGCACATTAATTTGCTTCACTTTGCCGCCGGCAAAGTCCATAAACGTAGGGATGCCATCGGGGTAATGAATGGTCACATTAACCACTTTAGAGATTTGCTCACCCATGGCTTGCATTACAAATGCGATCCCGCCTGCTTTTGGCTTTAATAAATGCGGAAAAGGGCTATTTTGGCGAGCATGTTTTTGCGTAGTAAAACGTGTACCTTCTACAAAGTTAACAATGCTTACTGGCATTTCTTTAAATTTTTCGCAGGCTTTGCGGGTTGTTTCTATGTCTTTGCCACGTAGCTTTGGGTTCTTTTTTAGCTGTGCTTTACTGGTACGGGTCATAAATGGAAAGTCGAGCGCCCACCAGCACACACCTAAAATTGGCACGTAAATAAGCTCTTTTTTTAAAAAAAAGTTTAAAAAAGGTATTTTTCGATTAAATACACGCTGCAGCACTAATATATCTACCCAGCTTTGATGATTAGCAATTACTAAGTACCAGTCTTTTAATTTGGTTTCTTCAAGGCCGGTAACGTTAATTTTTGTTGGCGTGAATAAGCGTTGGTTAATGCTATTAACCGACACCCAAATAGTGGCACACTGTTTAGCAACCCAGCTTAAAAGCTTTTGCATAGGCTTGATAGGGATTAATTTTAATAGCCCACAAACAAAAATAGGCACAAACCAAATAAGTGTGTTGATTGTATAAAGCATAATACTTAATACACTGCGGATTACTGACATTTATTTACTTTCCTTTAAACAATGCGCGCCAAACAGCGACGCTTTTAATTCTGAGAGTGTACGGTTAATCTTCGAAGTAAGTATAACCTTCAAGCCCGGCATTAAGCTCGGCTAAATACCCTGCTTTACACTGCTCAGACACTGCTAGCTTGTTGACCAATAATTCAAAGTTTTGTGCCAAAATGGCGCTATCATAGTCAACAAACTTTAATACATCCTTAACGCTATCACCTTTAATAGCATTGGTTAATACATAACCGTCGTCGTTAAGCTCTACATGCACTGAGTCGGTGTCGCCAAATAAGTTATGTAAATCACCTAAAATTTCTTGGTAAGCCCCTACCATAAACATGGCTATATGGTATTGCTCGCCATGTTGGTACTCAGGTATAGGTAAACTGGTTTCTATGCCCGCGCCTTCTACGTACTCACGAATTTGCCCATCTGAGTCACAGGTAATATCTTGAATAATAGCGCGTTGGGTAAGCGGTTTATCTAAATTCTCAATTGGCATAACCGGAAACAACTGCTCAATGCCCCATACATCAGGTAACGACTGAAACAGTGAAAAATTAACAAATAGCTTATCGGCTAGCTTTTCGTGTAAATCGTCAAGTACCTCACGGTGCGCACGCGCGTTATTGCTAAGTGATGCGCGTACTCGGTGCAAAATAGTAAAGTATAATTGCTCTATTTTCGCCCACTCTAGCATGCTTACTAACCCATGCACGTATTGGTCGTGCGCTTCGCTAAATAAGTGCATCGCATCGTGGTATATCTCTAGCGCCATACGCGGGTTTAAACGCTGTAAACACTGCCACATTTCATCAAGCACTAACGCACTATTTTGAAGTGGTGGCTCAGGGTTTGGATGATTTGGCGCTTTTTCTACGTCTATTACATCGGTAATTAACACCGCGTGGTGCGCTGTTAAAGCACGCCCTGATTCGGTGATAATGGCTGGGTGCGTAAGTTGATGTTGGTCGCACACCTCAGCAAAAGCATTAACCACATTACGTGCGTATTCTTCAACGGTGTAGTTCATCGAGCAAGCACTGCGTGAGCCTGAGCCTTCGTAATCTACCCCTAAGCCACCGCCTACATCAACTGTATTAAGCGGCACTCCTAGCTGGGTAAGTTCAGCAAAGTGGCGCGCGCATTCACGCAGGGCGCGGTGTATGTCGCGTATATTGGCAATTTGAGAGCCAATATGAAAATGCACCATTTGCATTAAATGTAATTTATTATGCTTTTTAAGCACCTCAACAGCACTAAGTACTTGGCCTGCGGTTAAGCCAAATTTGCCTTTTTCGCCGCCGGTATTTTGCCACTTACCTTTGCCTACTGAGTTTAAGCGAATACGTATACCAATGGCAGGCTCTATGCCTAGGTTATCTATTTCTTCAAGTAAGGTTGTCAGCTCTGAGAGTTTTTCGACGACTATTTTAACGCTGTGTCCCATGGCTTGACCAATACAGGCTAAACGTAAAAATTCACTGTCTTTATAGCCATTGCACACAATAGTAATGGGTTTATCGGCTACCCCTAAAATTGCCATAAGCTCAGGCTTTGAACCGGCCTCTAGGCCAACTAAACCACTTGGGTGCGCCAATAGTTTACTGACCACCGAGCGCTGCTGATTTACTTTTATAGGGTATACACACGTGTACTTGCCTTGGTACTCGCGGCTGCTGCGCGCTAAGGTAAATGCATGGGTGAGTGTATCTACTCTATTTTTTAAAATATCGGTAAAGCGCACCAACACCGGCAATGTCAAACCTTGCTGCTTAAATTGCTCTGTGAGCTGCGTTAAAGAAATCGCATTTTTAGATTGGTCACCATCTGGGTAGGCAACCAGCTCGCCTTGTGCGTTAATATCAAAATAGCCATCGCTCCAATGAGCAACATTATATGTAGCGCGTGCTGTTTCTAAACCCCAAGTCATGGCAACTCTTCTTTAATCAATTAGCTATAAAGGCGCATTTTAATACGTCACTACCCCCTACGCTAACAAAAATTGAACTTTAACTCGATACTGGCTAACTTTATTGGCAAAGCAGTTAAAATTTCATTGAGCAAAACGCGAAGCACTGGCAGAATTGCCCCTTTTTCATACTCAACTTAAAAAGTGTAAAAGCAACTATGGCAAATTTAGATCAAAGTAAGTGGTTTACAGAAATTAGCGACCGCGATGGCAGCGCATTTTCATTACGTATCAACAAAAAGTTGGATGAAAAACAGTCTCCTTTTCAAAAGGTAGAAATGTTCGAAACCACAGACTTTGGTAATTTAATGATCATCGATGGCTGTACTATGGTAACTACCCGCGAAAACTTTTTTTACCATGAGATGATTAGCCACCCTGCACTTTTAGCGCACCCAAATCCTAAAAACGTGGTAATTATTGGCGGCGGCGATTGCGGTACATTACGTGAAGTTTTAAAACACCCAGGTGTAGAAACCGTAACGCAAATAGATATAGACGAAGTAGTCACGCAAATGTCGTTAAAATACTTCCCAGAGCTTTGTGAGTCTAACAACGATGCACGCGCAACTGTTATGTTTGATGATGGTATAAAATACATGCGTGACGCTGCGGGCGAGTCTATTGATGTTGTTATTGTTGATGGTACAGACCCTGTAGGCCCAGGCGAGGGATTATTTAACCACGCGTTTTACACTAGCTGCTTAAATGCATTACGCCCTGGTGGTATTTTAGTGCAGCAAAGCGAATCGCCATTAATGCATATGCCACTGCTAGTAGAAATGCGCGAGGCCATGCTAAGTGTGGGCTTTAACGACTTGCAAACACTGCCATTTCCACAGCCAATTTACCCAAGCGGTTTATGGTCAGTAACGCTTGCTCGTAAATCACAAGCATTTAATGGCTTTAGAGAAGCCGATGCCGAGCAAGTTGCACAGCAAAGCGAATACTACAACAGCGGTATTCATCACGGCGCACTTGCTACACCAAACTTTATGAAACGCGCATTTGATAAAAAATAATTCACACTTTTTTTGAAACTAAAAGGGAGCTTTAAAAGCTCCCTTTTTTGTACTTTAAAAACGCCATTGAGCGTTTAGCATAATTTGCTGCTGCGATATTCGCTGAGCAAACCCACTACCCGGCCTATTTTGTACAAAGCTATGCAGCGCCGAGCCTTCAACACCTATTTGTAGCGTATCGGTTAATTGGTAACGCCACGTAGCTGTTAAGCCTTCGCCATGGCTGGCGTTAGGGTCAAATGCGGTGGTATCATCGTCATCTACTTTAAAATAATCATACCTAAGCGATAACCTATGCTTACCTGCTTTATGGCTGAGCATTAAATAATGGCTATAAAAACGGTTATAAATAAGCTTATTAGCCCCCATTTCGGTTTTACCATCGAGTAGCTGGGCAATCAAACGGGTTTTACCTGTAAATTTATATAACCACGCTAAACTGCTAAAGCGAGTATGCCAAGCATACTGCCCTGTTGTGCGATTAAAAATGCTGGGATCGGCGTTATTATCGTAATAATAAAACCTAAACTGCGAGCGTTTTAAATAATCCCAATGCACACCGGCATAGTAGCCAAAGCGGCCATCTACTTCTTCAAAAGGCAGTACTTGGTTAGCTTGCCAACGTAATTCGTCACTATTTAATGCCGCAATAGGTGCAAATTGTACACTTTCGTTAAATGTTGTTTGCCTGTCGTGCAGCGCAAACCCGCGCCACGAAAGCAACGTCCCTGTTGGGTCGTTCCCTTTATAAATAGCAGCGCTCACACTAAAACTATGCTTAGAATTAAAACGTTTACCTGGGCGCTTAATGCTAAGCTCACCACCTATGGTGCGAAGCTCTTCGCCAAGCCAACTGTTTATGGCCGAATTAGTATAATTGTAAGGCGAGGTCCAGCCTATATCGGGGTTTTCTAGCGACATACTAGGATAAAACCCACCAAGTTTTACATGCCATTTATAACGGCTGTTTACTAACGGCTGATACTGGAAATACGCTTGGCTTAAACCTAATGTGGTTTTCGGCTCTTGATTAGCATTAACAACGGCATGTGCGCTCCAGGCGCTACTTAAATCGGCCTTAAAGTCTATAATTCCTTGCGATAACAAAATGCTATCACTGCTATCTCCATGGCGATATAAACCAATACCGCCATCTTGAAAGCTTTGTGTATCATCGCTTGCAACCGCACGTACCTGAATAAGCCCTTTAACTTGCGAAAAAGCCGGTAGGCTCATAAAAAGTAGGCCAAGTAATACTGTATTTTTGCGCTTAATAGTCATCAAATTCATCCGTAGCAAAGTCTATTTGCTCGGCTATGGTCTGCTTTACGGTGTAGTGTATAGGTGAATCGCTTACATTAACGCTGTGGGTTTCTACGTTGCTTATATCGCTAAAGCCAGAATGCCATACACTCATGCTGTATTGCCCATTAGGGGCAGTTAAATTAACCCTACCGTTGTCGTCGGTAATTGCAAAAACGGTGCTATCAACCACCACAATATAGCCCAGCATCCAGTCATGAATATTACAGCCAAGCTCAACCACCCCAGTTTGATCAAACGTTATGGGGGCTTTAGGTTGCTCTTTGTAAAGTTTCAACTCAAAGGTTTTAGCTTTAGAAAACGAATAAACGTGGTGCATGATAGAGTCGGCATTAGGAAACTCTACCTTTGCATTTTGCGGAACAACTAACGTACGCGGCGTAAACTCGCGGTTTTGTTGACTCATTGCGTAGGTTTTACTTGCTTGATTGCCGGCCTGAATTGATGCCCCGCTTAGCCACACTACCGCATTTGCTAAAGGCTGATTATTGGCATTTTTTATAGTTATTGTTGTTGCTGCTGCGCAAGTACTCATACATAGCAGTAACACACTTAGTAAGGGTTTTATCATGGGGCTAATCGCTATTATCAATTTGTTTACATTATAGACCGATTAAACCGTTAAATTCTTTCTATTTTTTAAAACATTGAATACGTATGTATACAGTCGTATTAACAACTCACTGCCATTATCCTTAAAGGTCACCACCGACTCATCAAAGGACACACAATGAGAACATCCGCACTTTTACTACTGGCGTTTGCTGGCAATAGCTTTGCACAAACCGCTGTAGTTGAATCACCAAACTCACAAATAAAAGTGACTATTTCAGATGAAAATAGCACACCCAGCTACGCTATTAGCTTTAAAAACAAACCAGCTATAAACGCATCGCGCCTGGGTTTTGAATTTAAAACCCAAGCCGCATTTAGGGATGGTTTTAAAATTACCCATGTTAAGCAGCAAAGCGTAAATACCCAGTGGCAACAACCTTGGGGCGAGCGACAAACGGTTACTGATAAACACAACGAAGTTGCGGTTACGTTTACAAAAAACGAGCCTAACGCTGCAACCTACACAGTGCGCTTTAGAGCTTTTGATAGTGGCGTTGGGTTTAGATACGAAGTACCAAAACAAGCAGGCTTTGAGCAAACACACATTACCAAAGAGCTCACCGAATTTGCCATTAACAATAACAACAATGCCACCGCCTGGTGGATCCCCGCTCGCGGCTGGAACCGATACGAATACGTTTACAACACCACCGCATTAAATGACGTCCCCCTTGCACACACGCCGTTTACCTTAAAAACCAATGACGGTACCCATATAAGCATTCATGAAGCAGCCTTAGTTGATTACGCAGGCATGGTGCTTAATCAACGCCGCCCAGGCACTTTTAATGCCGATTTAACACCGTGGTCAGACGGCATTGCCGTTAAAAAACAAGGTGCATTTAATACCCCTTGGCGCACCATTCAAATTGCCGACAGCGCGGTAGGCTTAGTCAATTCAGACATAATATTAAATTTAAACGAGCCTAATAAACTAGGCGATGTGTCGTGGGTAAAACCTGGCAAATACGTGGGTATTTGGTGGGGCATGCATATAAACACACAAACCTGGGGCAGCGGCGAAAAACACGGTGCCACTACACAAACCACTAAGTACTACATGGATTTTGCCGCAGAATATGGCTTTGATGGTGTACTAGTAGAAGGCTGGAACATAGGCTGGGACGGTGACTGGTTTTTTAATGGCGATGTATTTAGTTTTACACAACCCTACGACGACTTTGATATAGCGGCCCTTACTCAATACGGAAAACAAAAAGGCGTGCAGTTAATTGGCCACCACGAAACATCGGGTAATGTAAGTAACTATCGCGACCAAATGGAGGATGCCTTTGCCCTTTACGAAAAATCAAACGTAAGCCAAGTTAAAACGGGCTATGTAGCGGATGGCGGTAACATAAAACGCATAGACGAAAACGGCATTGCCCGTCATGAGTGGCACGACGGCCAATTTATGGTTAACGAGTACCTTTACAACGTAAAGCTGGCTTCTAAACATAAAATTAGTATTAACACCCACGAGCCAATAAAAGACACCGGCCTGCGTCGTACCTACCCAAATTGGATTGCGCGCGAAGGGGCACGCGGCCAAGAGTTTAATGCATGGGGCACGCCGCCCAACCCACCAGAGCACATTCCTATGCTGGCGTTTACCCGAATGCTGGCAGGGCCTATGGACTTTACCCCTGGTATTTTTGATATGGGCTTTAATGGCTTAGGCGATGATACAAACCGCCCACAAACAACGCTTGCCAAGCAGCTTGCACTTTATGTTGTGCTGTATAGCCCGATTCAAATGGCCGCCGACTTACCTAAAAACTATTTAGCCAAGCCTGATGCATTTCAATTTATTCAAGACGTACCAACCGATTGGCAGCAAAGTATTGCGCTTGATGGCGAAGTGGGCGACTTTATTGTTTTTGCCCGTAAAGAGCGCAAACGCGATAAATACTCAGGAAACGATTGGTACTTAGGCGCCGTAACCGACGAAAAAGCCCGATCTATTGAGGTAAAACTCGACTTTTTAGAAAAGGGTAAAAAGTTTGAAGCGCACATATACCAAGACGGTAAAAACGCTGAATGGAAAAACAATCCGTACGATTTAGATATCGAAAAGCGCGTAGTTAGCGCAAATGACAAGCTAACTTTAAAACTAGCAACAAGTGGTGGTACAGCAATCCGCTTTAAAGCACTCTAAGTTTTAGCACTATTAACGTTATGGAAATAGCCAACTCTGCACAGCTTACTGTGCAGAGTTTTGTATTTTTATAGGTAAATAAATTTGTGCACTTAGGCCGCCTTCTGGGCGGTTTTCTAGCTTAACTTTACCATCGTGCATATCAATAATACGCTTAATAATGGCAAGGCCTAAACCACTCCCCTCACTACCACGCGCGGTATCACCTTGTTTAAAAGGCTCAAACACCGATTCTAGTTCGCTTTCTGGTATACCGGGGCCGTTATCGTTTACCGCTATCACAACGTATTTTTTGTTTGAATTAAAGTAGCTTAATACTTCTATATCGCCATCGGAATAACGCAGCGCGTTTTCAATCATGTTAGTAATTACACGCTTAATAGCCACACTACTTAACGGAATAAGCCCCACGCTGGGGTTGCCTTTAAAGGTAATAACGCGTTGCTGTTTAAGCTCACAATTAACCACTTCAGTCACTAGCGCATTTATATCTTCGCAAGCAAGCTCATCTGTTTTGTGGTGGCGTAAATACTCAATAAATTGATCGATAATGCCGTTCATATCTTCAATATCGTAAATAATGCCTTCGCGAAGGTAGTCATCTTCATCGTTCATCATTTCGGTGGCAAGGCGGATACGAGTAAGCGGGGTGCGTAAATCGTGAGAAACACCAGCCATGAGTAAACGGCGGTCGTTTTCAAGAGCGGCTATACCGCGCGACATTTGGTTAAATGCACGGGTAACTTCTATAACTTCACTGGAGCCTTCTTCTTCAAGCTTGCTACTAAAATCGCCCTTACCCACTTTCACGGCTGCTTGCTGCAACGCCTTTAATGGGCGGTTTAAGTGCCGAGCAAATAGCCAGCCGCCTAACACACTTAAAAAACCAATACTTGATAAGTAAAACGTTAAAAATTCAAGGTTATTTTCTTGATACCCGCTAAGCGGTACTTTTACCCAGTAACCAGGTGCTTGCGGCGCTTCTACCCAATAAATCAGCGGGTCGGTTTGACTAATACGCACCCGAGCAGAACCATTTAATTGCTCAGACATACTACGCGACAGCATCGAGTATTCTCGGGTTTGACCCAGCCCTTGGCGCATTGCCTCGCGCTGCGTCATCACTTCTATACCTGTAATTTCAAAAAACTTTTCAGACACTTCGTCGTTGATTTCTACGCCGTCTTCCCAGTCTATAAATACCGTTTTAATTTGCTTAGCGAGCATTAAATTTACTTGCTCTATGGTTGGTTTTACAACGTAAAAGCTCACCGTTACATACGACACTATTTGGTTAATTAGCAGTAAAGCGGCCACTAAAAATACAGTTTGGCCAAACGCACTACGCGGAAAAAATCCCATATAAACTACTTATCACCGTCAGGAACAAACACATAACCCAAACCCCATACAGTTTGAATATAGCGCGGGTTGGCAGCATCTACTTCTATCATGCGGCGCAGTCGCGATACTTGCACATCAATACTGCGCTCAAGCGCACTGTAATCTCGCCCACGGGCAAGGTTCATTAGTTTATCGCGGCTCAGTGGCTCGCGCGGGTGCGATACAAGCGCTTTAAGTACGGCAAATTCACCGCTGGTGAGTGAAATGGTTTTATCGCCCTCGCTCATTTCGCGCGTGGCTAAATTAAGCGTAAATTGACCAAAGGCTATTAAGTTTTCTTCTGCTGCGGGTGCCCCCGGTACTTCTTTGGCGCGGCGGCGTAAAATAGCTTTTATGCGAGCCAGTAATTCGCGCGGGTTAAACGGTTTCGGGATGTAGTCGTCTGCGCCTAGTTCAAGGCCTATAATACGGTCGACCTCATCGCCTTTTGCTGTCAGCATCACAATAGGGATTTCGTTTTCTTTTTGGCGTAGCCGACGGCAAATAGATAAACCATCTTCGCCTGGTAGCATTAGATCAAGCACCATTAAGTGAAAGTTCTCTCGCTCAATAAGTCTATCCATTTGCTCTGAGTTTGCGGCGGTTCTAACAATAAAGCCTTGCTCTACTAAATAACGCTCTAGTAAGCTGCGCAGGCGCATATCGTCATCTACAACTAATACTTTTGTGGTTTCGTGTCCCATTGCGTGTTTCTTATTTTTATTTCCAATTAATAGTTAATATAAATGAAAAACTTAATAATCAAAATCTAATTGCGCGCTTAGATTGTTACTGAACATTTCAAAGTTGTATTATTAGGGCGTGTTGACCTTTGCGGATTGAAATTTGTTCAATCTAGGGGCGATTAAATTGCGGCGCGAGCTTTGTAACCTAGTGGGCTAAGTAAAAACCGAGTAACAAAGAGTTTATCGCCCCTAGGCAGAACCCGAAGGGCAGCGCATGTTTGGCATTTATGCTGCGTTATCACCTATTTATGGGGAATAACCACACTTCATAGGCTCTGCCTTGCCTAAAAACCAAACATACTGCTGCAAATTCGACCATCAAAGAACAACACGCCCTAAAGTTTACACTCGACAAATTTTAGCAATTTTAATAACGTGCACAGCATTAGAGTTAATGAATAAAAGCCCATGAAAACAAATTTAATAACCCGCGAAGGTTACTTACAATTACAGCAAGAGCATGACCATTTATGGAACGTTAAACGCCCTGAAGTCACTAAAATAGTGAGCTGGGCGGCAAGCCTTGGCGATCGCTCAGAAAATGCAGACTATCAATATAATAAACGCTTACTGCGCCAAATTGATCGTCGTGTTCGGTATTTGCGCAAACGCTTACCCGATTTAAAAGTTATTGATTACTCGCCGCAGCAAGACGGTAAAGTATTTTTTGGCGCATGGGTAGAAATAGAAAACGAGCAAGGCGAGGTTAAAAAATTTAGAATTGTAGGGCCTGATGAAATATACGACCGTAAAGACTACATATCAATTGACTCACCTATGGCGCGCGCCCTGATAAAAAAACAAGTAGACGATGATTTTGAGGTACCTACACCGCAAGGTAAAAAAGAATGGTATGTAAATAGTATTGAATATCAAAAATAGTCCCCCATAACATTATTAATAAATAACTACTTTGATTCAGATCAGGTAAATTTTTTATTGTGTAATATATCTCATTAGGATATATATTGGTTTAGCAGGTTTATCTTTAACCTGATTTTTAAGGTAGTGGCTATGTCAAACTTAGTACAGCGCATATGTAGTAATGCCGTATTGTTTGCACTTTTAATGAGTGTGAGTTTGACTCTGCATGCCAATACCACCGAAGTAAGTATAGATAACGCCAGTATATCTAATCATTTTATCGCTTGTGAATTTCCTGACCAAGCAACCCCCGACATTGACTTAGATTCTCATGTTAATGCATTTGCTATTAGGTTGTTTCAACCGCTACCTAATGCTGTTTCATCTTTTTACCAAAGTACAAACCTAAACCGTCCTTTTAGTACGGCATATCAACGTGGTCCACCTAGCTATTTAATTTAATTCACAATTTTACTTTTTGATTAAATTTTATAACTAATAAGGTGACTACTATGTCTAACTTTAAAGAATTACGTACCCAAAATATTTCTCATGGCGTTATTGCAAGCACGTTTGAAGATCAACAAGCCACTATTGATTTAACATCTCCGGCTTTAACCGTAATCAATAACTTTACCCAAAAAACGCCAATTCGCGCTCAATACGACACTCCTATTAGCGAGGCGCTTAAACAAGTACTAGCAGAGCATTCTGACTATGTATTGGTGACTGATGATGCGCAAAAATTAATTGGTATTGTTTCAAGTGCCGACCTACAAAGCGCTAAAATTACGGCCATTGCACAGCGTTTAAATACCAGCCGCAATGAAGTGAGCTTACGCTACATTATGACACCTATTAGCCAACTTAATGGCGTAAGTATGCAAAGCCTAAGCTATGCAAGTATTGGCGATGCACTACAAACAATGGAGCATCAAGGCAGCATGTTTTTATTAGCAACAACCACTAATAACGAAATATGCGGGTTAATTTCGGCGCGTCAAATAGCTAAAACGTTACACATTCCAGTGCATATTACCCCTATTGCTCACACGTTTAGTGATGTTTTAGAAAGCGTAGAGCACCCTCACTAAAGCGCGCTTTTACGCTTTGTAAGCTCAGCCAAGCCAACCATCTTAAAGCAAGCAAAATTGCTTGCTTTAAGAGCTTTTTATTACAACCTGCTGTGATATTATTCAACTAATAAATACCTACCAAACTCATTAAATAGCAACTTTAATAAGCTGGGTATAACAGTACCAGAGGGATTTTCTGGTTTTATTTTTTGTATTAAAAGGTTTATGCATGAGCGATATCTCTGCACGTTTAGCCACTGAGCTAAATGCACAACAGCAACAAGTTGTTGCTGCTACAAAATTACTTGATGAAGGCGCAACGGTTCCTTTTATTGCGCGTTACCGTAAAGAAATTACCGGTGGATTAGACGACACGCAATTACGCCTTTTAGAGCAACGTTTGTCGTACTTGCGCGAGCTGGAAGAGCGCCGCAGCTTTATTTTATCAACCATCGAATCACAAAATAAATTAACGCCAGCACTTAGTGCCGATATAACCAGCGCACAAAGTAAAACTGAGCTTGAAGATTTATACCTTCCTTATAAAGCTAAACGTCGTACCAAAGGGCAAATAGCCATTGAAGCAGGCCTTGAGCCACTTGCCGATGCGCTATTTAACGACGCAAACTTAGAGCCAGAGCAACAAGCGCAGCAGTTTATAAATGCCGACAAAGGCATTGCTGATACCAAAGCAGCCCTTGATGGCGCTAAATTTATTTTAATGGAACGCTTTGCAGAAGATGCCAAGTTATTAGCTAAATTTAGAAGCCACATTAGCCAACACGGCGCTATACAAAGCACACTTATTGACGGCCAAGAGCAAGCCGGTATTAAATACCGCGACTACTTTGACCATCAGGAACCTCTTAAAAAGGTCCCTTCTCACCGCGCACTTGCTATGTTGCGCGCGCGTAACGAAGGTATTTTGCAGCTGAGTATTAACCCAGAGCCAAGCAGCGAAAATGCAGCCCAGCTATGCGCGCAAATGATTGCTGATCACTACCGCTTAGATGTGAAATATAAAGCAGCTAGCGCATGGCTATTAAGTGTTGTGCAATGGGCATGGAAAATAAAGCTTGGCCTACACCTAGAAAATGAATTTTTAGCAGCCATGCGAGAAAAAGCCGAAACCGGCGCTATAGATGTATTTGCTAAAAACTTAAAAGACTTACTTATGGCCGCCCCTGCTGGGCCGCGTACCACGCTTGGTCTAGATCCTGGTTTGCGAACTGGCTGTAAAATTGCCGTAGTTGATGGCACAGGTAAATTGCTTACAACCCAAACTATTTTCCCTCACGCACCACAAAATCACTGGGAAAAATCGTTACGTACATTAGAGCAACTATGTCGCCAGCATAAAGTAGAACTTATTGCGATTGGTAACGGAACCGCATCACGCGAGTCTGACAAGCTAGTAGGCGAACTTATTAAGGCCAATGCTGAGCTTAAATTAAACAAAATTATGGTAAGCGAAGCCGGCGCGTCTGTTTACTCTGCGTCTGAATTTGCAGCAAATGAATTTCCTAACTTAGATGTGTCTTTACGTGGCGCGGTATCTATTGCGCGTCGCCTGCAGGACCCACTTGCCGAGCTTGTTAAAATTGAGCCAAAATCAATTGGAGTAGGCCAATACCAACACGATGTATCGCAAAGTCAATTAGGTCAGACACTGACCGCAGTGGTAGAAGACTGTGTAAACTCTGTGGGTGTTGATTTAAATATGGCCTCGGTGCCGCTTCTTACTCGCGTATCGGGGTTAAATAAAACCTTAGCGCAAAATATAGTAAATTACCGCGACACTAACGGCACGTTTACTAAGCGGAGCGAACTTAAAAAAGTTGAGCGTTTAGGACCAAAAGCGTTTGAACAAGCAGCTGGTTTTTTGCGTATTAATCAGGGTAAAGACCCACTTGATAACTCATCAGTTCACCCTGAGGCTTATCCTGTTGTTAAACTTATTTGTGAGCGTAACAACCTTGATGTAAATAGCTTAATAGGCAATAGCGAGTTTTTAAATAAGCTGGTTGCTAATGACTACACCGACGAGAAGTTTGGTTTACCTACCGTTACCGACATCATTAAAGAGCTAGATAAGCCAGGGCGCGATCCTCGTCCTGAGTTTAAAACTGCTGAATTTAAAGCCGGTGTAGAAAAAATCACAGACCTAAAACCCGGTATGATTTTAGAAGGTGTGGTTTCTAACGTTGCTAACTTTGGTGCGTTTGTTGATGTAGGTGTTCACCAAGATGGCCTAGTGCATATTTCGGCAATTACTAATAAGTTTATCTCTGATCCGCGCGAAGTAGTAAAAGCCGGTGACATTGTAAAAGTAAAAGTGGTTGAGGTAGATGCCCCACGTAAGCGCATTAGCTTTACTATGCGCTTAGATGATGAAATAGACACAAGCAATAATCCCGCTGTCGCGCCGCAAAAGCAACGCAGTAATCAGGGCCAGCAACCGCGTGCAGCAAAACCAAAGCGCGATAACGGTAACGCCATGATGGGTAATGCCTTTGCCGATGCATTTGCTAATGCAAAAGTAAAAAAATAATACTCTTTTGCTTCATTAAGTGATGACTCCTTAAACTAAAAAGCCGCTCAGTGAGCGGCTTTTTTAATTATGCTTAGCTGGTGTTAACCAAACGCAGAAAAACCACTCTCGTTTTGGGGTGAGCTAGTCATTTGATAAAAATTAGCTATACGGCCAGCTCGTGCGTCTACTTCTGGGTCGCGTGCTTGCTCTGTATTAGTATCGCTTTGAGACTCAGCGGTGCTGGTTTCGTTTATTGATAACGCACTTTGTGGCTCTTGTGCTTGCGCTTCATCGTCAGCAGGGGCTGATAATTCAGCTTGCGCTGCGGCCATTTTTTGGGTTGCATCAGCGGCAATGGCTCTATCGGCACTAGAAGGTTCAGCAGGGGCAAGTGCGGCTGCACGTACCGTTTGCATTTTATCTATAGTGGCTTGCGGATCGCCGGGGATTTCAGATACATCAATTTGTACCTCACCGCCAACAGCGTAATTAGTGCCATCTGGTCCACGTTGGTATTCATAACTTGGTGAGCCTGCATACTGCCCACCCACCGATGCATGAGCTTGTTCGTGCACACGCACTTCAGTATCGCGCGCTTTAAGCTCTTCAATTTGCTGTTGTTCTAATTCTAGCTGTTGCTGATCTTGCTCTTCTTCGGGTGTGTCTTCGCTTGCTTGTTGGTTTTGTTGCTGTTCGCTATCTGAATCTTCGCTGCCTTGCTGGCGCTGCTCAACAGCTTGCTCATCACTGAGTTTACCGGTTGCATCGTAGGTGGCGGCTTCTGCACTGCTTGGCAGTTTTGCTTTATCAGCATCGCTTTGTGCTTTGGTTTCGGTATTACTGGCGCTATTGGGTGCAGGGGCAGGAATAACTTCGCGCAGTTGGTTGTCACGCCGAGCGGTTTCCGTATAAACATTGGCAGTGTTTATATTGATAGACGGAAATGGCGTGACAATATTCATAACGTTTAAACTTTAATATCGATTAGCGTACCAAGCACTTCATCTGCTGTTTGAATAGATTGCGTGTTTGCCTTGGCATTAAACTCTTCAACTTTTAAATTAACAAGCGCTTCGTCAACCCGAGCTGGTTGTGCAACAGGCGCTATTAAAGCCTCTTCAGGTCGCGCAGCTGTTAACTGGCGCTGTTGGGCTAGTTGCGTATCGTCTTGCTCTTCAATGGTGGCACGGTTTATCTCTGCGCTTGCTCGTTCTATACCTTGGCTTGCACGATTAAACCCTTCTACACCACTATTAAATACTGAACCAATAGCCATGCTGTACCTCCAAAAAATAAATATTGTTTAATTATCGCTCACTTCATGGGCAAAATAAAGCTTTAAACAGTACCTTTCTTTAGGCTATTTTAAAGCATTGATTTAACGGCAGATAAAAACTCTTTTTTATGAGAGATAAACGGTGCATGGGAGGCTTTGTCTAGCACTTCGTATTCAAACTCAGTATTTAGTGCTGCCATTTTATTAATTGCTTTGTAAGGTACCAGCGCATCTAAACGGCCAAATATCGCTTTTACAGGCACTGGGCAATGCGCAAATACGTTGCGTAAATCATCATTTTGTAAAATATTTAAACCCGCACTTAATGCCTCACTTTTAGGCGCGCTGTACTGATTTAGCAAGTGCTTTAGCTGCTTTATATCATCGCGTGCCGACTCACTACCCAAGGCCTGAATAGCTAAAAAGCGCTCTATAGTTTTTTCTCGGTGATTAACTAATTGCTCTTTAAATTGCTCAAGCACGCTGGTTTTTATTCCGGGCCAATCATCTGCCTCGGCAAAAAAAGGGCTTGAGGCAACTAAAATTACTTTTGCTACTTTATTTGGCCAATGTTTAGCAATATAAAGTGCAAACAATCCTCCTAGCGACCAGCCCATTAATATAGAGCCAGGGCTAAGTTGCTCGCTTACGATTTCAGCTGCATCGTGTAAATTATAAGGACTTGGGCAGCTATTGCTGTTGCCAAAGCCAGGCAGGTCAATGCTGCGCACCGAGCCACTGTATAAAAACGTCAACTCTGGCTGCACTAATTGCCATACGCCTTGGTTCATGCCCCAACCATGTAATAAAACTAACTCGCTTTGCATATTTGCCTAACCTTAACCAAACTTAGCCACATCATAACGCTTACATTGACGAAAGCAACGCAAGGAGCAGCCAATGCAACACTCATTTTTTAATTGGTTATTCCCCTCTTATTGCGTGCAGTGTCAGGGAGTTATTAGTGCTCAAGAGGGGTTGTGCGACTATTGCTTAGCGGATTTAAGCGTGTTTGATTTAAATAAGCACAGTAATTTATTGCACCGCCCGGATATTGTAGAAATGTTTCCGCATTGCGAGTTTGATAAGCTCTTTGCCTGTGCTTTTTATCAGCCCCCATTTGAGCATTGGCTTAAACGGCTCAAATTTAATAATCAAATTCACTATAAAAAAGCGCTGCAACAAGTAATTAAACGCCAGCTAACGGTGTTTTTTGAAAATTTAACTACCCAGCCCGACATAGCTATTATTTTACCTTTGCACCGAGGGCGCTTTTTAACGCGCGGGTTTAATCAGGTAAGCCAAGTGTGGCAACCGTGTTTGGCAAAACATATTTGTATAAGTAATGCGCTAATACGCAATAAAGCCACGCAAGCACAGTCACAATTATCTAGAGCTAAGCGGGTTAAAAATGTAAAAAATGCCTTTGTATGTACACAAGATATGAGCGGTAAAACGGTGGTTATTGTAGATGATGTAATGACCACAGGCGCCACGCTTAACGCGGCTACCCGGGTATTAAAGCAAGCGGGCGCTAAACAAGTCTGGGCTTTTGCTACGTGTTTAACGCCACTTTAAAGGGGTAGTTAATCACCTCTTACTCTAAATGTGTGGCCAAAAAATAAAGCATTACTGAGTAATCGGCTTGTGCCGTACCAGTATCCTCTAAATACAGGGTTATCTGTCATCGCAATAACACTGCCACGCCCGTATGAGTGGGCCATCATGGCTGCTGCACCGGCAATTTGCTGCTCATTTACGCCATCGGTAAACCCTGCTAATAGTGGTTTTTGCGGGTAAGTGAGTATGTTTACAAACGGGGCGGATGATTTTTCTAATAACCAGGTACTATTTTTAAATACAGGCAGCGTTTCACGATTAAGCGAAAACGTTAGTGGATGCGTGGTGTCTACATCGGTATTAAAAATAGCGCCGGCTATACGTTGTCGCCCAGCTAAATGATCTTTATCTGCGTAATTTAGCCCTTGAGTATTAAAAGCGCTGGCTACATCTTGCCTAGATAAATAATTAGCCTTGAGTAATTGCTGATCAGCTAAAAATTTAGCGCCGCCTTTGTGGCCCCAAATTACGCCGCCTTTTCTTACCCAGCTTTTAATAGCAACTTTATCACTATCGGGTAAGCCCGAATAATTGCCATTAGCTAGTACAATGTGGCTGTAATTATTTAAATCTAAGCTACCTAAACGCTCCATTTCTACTATGGTCGGAGAAATACCAACAAAGCGGTCAAGGTAATACCATACTTCACCCGCTTCGTATTGGCTTACGCCTTTACCGCCCACAAGCAGTACTTTTGGCTCGTTTAATACCGCCATAGTGCGCGAGCCTAAATCGGCGCCTTTCCCTGTAAGACCAGTGGTAATAGGCTTTATCGCAATACCAGACTGGGTTTGAGCATCGTTTAAAATAGCCACCCAATCAGGGTTTGTTTGCAGCCCTGCGGGGACAATAATGCTGCCAGGTGCAAAGTCTATTTCGGTGGTGCTGCTTTTAGCTGTTAAGGCGCTTAACGCGACACGCGCTTTAATGCCTTGCTTTAGCAAGCTATTTAGCATTTTAGGCGCTAAGTAATCGTCCCAGGCAAAGCCAAATGCATAACTTTGCTTTAACGCAGCAAATGATGGTTTAACTGCTTTTTGCCACGCAGTGCTGGCTACTTCTAAGCCCCAACTACTTTTTACTTGTGCAAACTCTAAATTAAAAGCATGGGCGAGTGTCCAGCCTGACACATCATAAAATGTGTTATCGGCAAAACTTTTTTGCTCACTAAAAATAGCTTTTACTAAACGAAACTGTGGCTGAGCTAACGGCACAAAATAGCTCTGGGTGCTAAAGTTTTTGCCATTGGCTTTTAGCGCTTTTGTAAGTGGATAGGCGTTAATTTGATGCTGCTTTAACAGGTTTAAAAATAGTTTAATCCGGGTGCTATCTTTAGCGCCCTCAACCACATAGCCTTCAAAACTTTCATCATGTGCTAAATCAACTGCTTGGTTATAAAATTTTGCCTGATAGGTTAATAGCGCCTCGCGGTTATCTACCGCTGCTTTAAAGGTTGACAGGCTTGTTAATAACTGATTTTTAATAGTAAAAGGAAACGTAAGCGTACCATTTATGGTTTCTTGTACATGCCCACGTGAGCTGGCTTGCTCAAATAAAATACCTATACCGCCGTTTACATCGGGGTAGGTTGAACCCTTGCCGTAATAAAAGTCGTCAAAGCTTTCTTCGGTAAAATAAAGGGCATTATTTTTATCTAAAGTTTTAGCATGGTAATTGGCTATGGCTTTAGTAAGCGTTACGTTTTCATCTGGGGTAATTGGGTGCTTGCGACTGGCAATGCCAGGTTGAAAAAAGTAGCTGCTGTTTGGCCCCATTTCATGAAAGTCGGTAAGAATATTTGGCTTCCATTGATGAAATTTAGCAATGCGTGCACGCGACTCTGGGTGTTGTAGTAATAACCAATCGCGGTTTAAATCAAACCAATAGTGATTTGTACGGCTACTTGGCCAGCTTTCTACATGTTCACGCGTTTTAGGGTCGCTTGATAAGTTCATCCCCCGATTACTATTAGCCCAATTGGCAAAGCGAGCCAAGCCATCAGGGTTAAGTGAAGGGTCGAGCAAAATAACGGTATTATTTAATAATTTTTCTATTTCTGGGCCTTGCGCTGCAGCAAGGTAATACGCAACCAATAAAGCGGCATTGCTGCCTGATGACTCATTGCCATGCACACTGTATCCCATCCAAACTACAGCAGGCTCATTTTGTGTGTTTTTAGCTTGCTCACTGTTTGTTAAACGGGCTAAGTGCGCTTGGCGAATTTGCTCTAAGTTAGCTAGTTTTTCAGCGCTGCTAATACTTAGCATCACAAGCGGACGTTGCTCGTGTGTGCGCCCTATTACTTCAAAATTTATACGATTACTTTTTTGCGCTAGAATTTCCATGTAACGCACCAGTTGGTCGTGCCTTACATGCCACTCACCTACTTCGTAACCAAGTACGTCTTGTGGGGTGGGTATTGTTTTATCAAACTCTACATCTTGTTCAAAATAATACGAAAGTGGTTTTGCCATACTTGAAAAGCTAAGCATTGCCACCATTATAGTTACTATCCAGCGCATATAAATCACTCTAAAAATGTTTGTTATTTGCACGCTAGCATTGCTTAAAATAGATGCCAACTTTTTACGCTCAACACTAGCCGCAACACGATGAGCGGAGTATGATATGCAGTATCCGAGTAATTTAGTCAAGTATAGACGGTTTTATGATTTCTATTTCCGAAACAGCACAAGCGCATTTTGCTAAACTTTTAGCAGATCAAGCACAACAAACTAATATTCGTGTGTTTGTTGTAAACCCTGGTACATCACAAGCGGAATGTGGTGTTTCTTATTGCCCAGAAGACGCCGTAGAAGACAGCGATATTCGTCTTAATTTTAATGGTTTTGATGCCGTAGTAGATACAGAAAGCGCTCCTTTTTTAGAAGAAGCTGAAATTGATTTTGTTACCGACAAAATGGGCACTCAGTTAACTTTAAAAGCGCCTAATGCAAAGGCACGTAAACTAGGCGATAACGCATCGCTAAATGAGCGTGTTCAACACATGCTAGAAACCGAAGTAAACCCGCAGCTAGCTAACCACGGCGGCCAAGTAAGCCTAGTTGAAGTAACCGCTGAAGGTATTGCTGTACTTCAATTTGGTGGTGGTTGTAATGGCTGTTCTATGATCGATGTAACGCTTAAAGAAGGCATCGAGAAAGAAATGATTGCAAAGTTTGATGAAATCACCGGTGTTGCCGACATTACCGAGCACCAAGCGGGCGATCACTCTTATTACTAAGCAATAATGTTAAAGCCGCTTATTTATCGCTTAGGGAGTAACCCTAAGTTGAGTTTAACGCGCTTTTTTCGCGGCTTAGCACTGTTTGTGCTAGCCGTGATATTTATTGCCCTTGGCTACTACACTCACTTTAGTTTACAAATTATAGGTGTGGTTATTTTAATCCCGGCATTATTTTTTGCTGCATGGGGTTATAGCGGTATTTTTGCCAATCGTTTCTCGCAAGTTTTAAAAGATATGGGGCCAAAAGATCACGACCCCGACCTATGGAAATGACATGTTCGCTTAATCTAGCAGCTGATTAGTTGCTTTTAACTGCAAATACTTAATAATTAACGTAACGCCGCGCATAAGCATAAAGCAACTCATAGCCAGCCATAACGCATTATTTTGCCACTCTATAAACACCCAAAACACCCCAAAAAAGCCAACAGCAGCTGAAAGAATCATACTGTTACGCATATTTTTTGCCCGTGTGAGCCCTACAAATACGCCATCAAACAAAAAACAGCTCATTGCTAACATAGGCAATACTATTACCCACGGTAAGTAATTTGTCGCAGCTTCTATCACCTCGGGTACATTGGTTAAAAGCTTAATAATAGCGCTGCCAAACACAGCAAAAAATACGCTGTATAACACGCCAAAAAGCATACCCCAAAACACACTTATTTTTACCCACAATCTAATGTTATTAACGCTTCGCTGACCTTTAGCTTGACCAACTTTGGCTTCGCTTGCATAGGCTATTCCATCAAGTGCAAAGCTTACTAACATTAAAAAATTAAGTAACACGGCATTTGCTGCAAGCGTTGTTTCGCCTATGCGGGCGCCATAAAAGGTCATAAAGCTAAAGCATAATTGCAAAATTAAAGAGCGAATAAATATATCTCTATTTAAACTAAGTAGCTCTGCCATTTTGCTAACACTGAGCCAGTTGGGCACGCTTAGCTCCACGCCTTGCTTTTTAGCGAGCTTAATCACTAGTAGCAACGCAAAAGCCAACGCGCTGTAATCTGCAATTAACGACGCCCACGCAGCTCCCGCTACTGCCCAGTCTAAATACACCACAAAATATATATCGAGCACTATGTTGGTAATATTGGTCACTAACAGCAAGTAAAATGGCCCTCGCCCATAATGTACGCCAAGCATCCAGCCAAGCAGCACTAAATTACAAAGTGCGGCAGGGGCACTAAATATACGAATACTAAAATACTGATATGCTTGAGCAAGAACCTCACTATTTGCGCCTGATAAAAATGCAATGGCTTGTTTTATCAAGGGCGATAAGGCAATAAGCGCTAACGCCACACACACGGCAAGCAATAAGCTGCGTTTTAAAAGCGCTGCCAACTGTGTTAAGTTATTTTGCCCGTATGCTTGGGCCACTAACCCTGTGGTGCTCATACGTAAAAAACCGGCGAGCCAAAATAAAATAGAAATAACAGCTGAGCCAAGTGCGATGCCCGCTAAGTAATGTGCGCTACCTAAGTGGCCAATAACAGCGGTATCAACAATTCCTAACAGTGGGACAGTAATATTTGATAATATCATTGGACCCGCTAGCAACAGCAAGCTTTTATGGTGTGCCTTATTATGTTTAAGAAATTGTTTCATTTAGTTTTAATTACTCTCATTTGTTTATCAGTACGTGCTCATGCGGCGGTTATTTTACAGTATCACCATGTAAGCGAAACCCTTCCCGCTGTGACCAGTGTAAGCGCAAATACGTTTACCAAGCATTTGAGCTACTTAAAAGAGCATAATTTTAATGTTATTGCACTAAATGAGCTAATAAGCGCTATACAACAAGGCAAAACATTACCTGAGAAAACAGTCGCTATCACCTTTGACGATGGTTACAACAATAACTACGAACAAGCTGCGCCTATTTTAGAAAAATTTGGTTACCCCTATACTATTTTTGTAAACCCTACCCTTATTGATGAAGGCAAAGGCTACGTAATGGGGTGGGATAAATTAAAAGAGCTCGCAGGCAAAGGGGCGTTAATTGCCAATCACACTGCCCAGCATGACTACCTGCATATTAAGCTAAAAGATGAGAGCGATGCACAGTGGCAAGCACGTATAAAACAAGATATTTTGCATTCTCAACAGCGTATTAAAGAAGAAATAGGCCACGACTATAAATACCTAGCGTACCCGTATGGTGAGTTTAATAACAAACTACAAACGCTTGTAGAAGAGCTTGGCTTTATTGGCATTGGTCAGCACTCAGGCGCTGTAAATAAAAACGCTAACTTTACCCGCTTACCGCGTTTTCCAGCCTCTGGCTTTTACAGTAAATTAGATACGTTAATTACAAAATTAAACTCTCGGGCGTTTAGTATTAAAACCCTAGATTACCAAGACAGTGTAACCTCACAAAACCCACCAACGCTCAGCATTGAGTTTGAAATGGGTGATTTTCATAAAAGTCAGTTTGCGTGTTATGTATCAAGTGTTGGGCAGGCTAAGTTAACTTGGGTAAGCGACACAACTGTAAAAATTGACTCGCCAAAGGCGCTAAATAAAGGCCGTTCACGCTTTAATTGTACCGCCCCTTCTATTGAGCACCCTGGTAGTTACTATTGGTTTTCGCAGCCGTGGGTTATTCAGTAGCAATTACACTTTTATAGTCTGATGCAATAAGCGCTGGGTCACTTTATCAAGCGCAACAATTTCGTGAGCGGCACCTAAATCAACCGCCGCTTTGGGCATTCCCCACACCACTGAAGAAAACTCATCCTGTGCAATGGTGTAACCACCCGCTTGTTTAATACTAAGCAAGCCCTTTGCTCCATCGCTCCCCATACCGGTTAGTAACGCTGCCACAATGTTTTTTGCGCCGCACTCAAGTAAAGAGTTAAATAATACATCTACTGCCGGTTTATGGCGGTTAACAGGCTCAGAATCATCAAGCTCGCAATATAAACTTGCCCCTCTTTTTTTTATGCTTAAGTGCAAACCACCTGGGGCTATATAAGCCCATCCCGCAGTGAGCTTGTCGCCGTGCTGCGCTTCTTTTACGTTAATTGCACAGGTGCGGTCCATACGCTGGGCAAACGAGGTACTAAATACCGGAGGAATATGCTGGGTAATCACAATCGCAGGGCAATTGGTCGGCATTTTTATAAGCACTTCTTTTATTGCTTCTGTGCCCCCTGTTGAAGCCCCTATCGCTATTACCTTGTTTAATAAAAATTGTGCATTGCTAGGTAAAGGCTCACTTACGGTGCTTACCTTTTTAAAACTTCTTACCCTTGCACCTGCCGCCACACGCACTTTTTGCTGCACAACATATGCATATTGACTCATTTGCTGCTTAACATTCACAGTTGGCTTGGCAATAAAATCCACTGCACCAAGCTCAAGCGCTTCTAAGGTGATAGGCGAGCCTTGCTGGGTTAGTGTAGAAATCATCACAACGGGCATAGGTCTTAAGCGCATTAAGTTTCTTAAAAAGCTAATGCCGTCCATTTTTGGCATTTCTACATCGAGGGTAAGCACATCTGGATTGAGCAATTTAATCATTTCTCGTGCTTGATAAGGGTCTTCCGCACAGCCCACAACCTCGATATCGCTAGCCTGAGATAATATTTCGCTCAGCAAACGCCTTATCAGTGGTGAATCATCTATTATCAGAACTTTAACCATTACGACTCCTAAAACAGCTCTATGTTAGTCTCGGTGGCTTTATCTTGTTGCTTAAGGTTTTGCAGGTAGCGCACTTCGCGTTTTTCAATTGTGTTGTTGTGCAAATTCTTCAGCTTTTTTACGTGGACTTTGCCCGTATGCGGATGAAAAAAAATTTTTCGAGGCCACGGCCCCCCCATATCTTGTGCAACAAGATTGAGCGACTCTTCCTGAATATACGCATTGGCAAAGCTAATATTACCTATCCCTATGTCGGTCATTGCGCTAATTATTTTGCCGCCACCAAAGAGTTTTATTTTTAAATTTTTTCGCGCAGCACCACCTTTGAGTACTTCGTTGATCAGGTATTCCATTGCCCAATTTCCGTAGCGGCAGCTCAAACTATGGGCACTGTTTAATTCTAGGCCTTTTTTTACCGGCAACATAAAATGATTTACGCCACCTATACCGGCTTTTTCATCGTAAACACACGCGGCTATACACGACCCAAGCACTGTAGAAATAAGCTCATCATTTTTTGAGACATAAAATTCGCCAGGTAATATTTTTGCCACCACGCTTGTGCGCCCTGCATCCCAGTAACGTTTTATATGTTCAAACCCTGGGAGCACCGGCCTAAACTGTGCGTGCATTGTGTTGCTTTTGATACATGGTTTTCCCTAAATTTTTAAACTCAGAATGCTCTTTTCCCATACTCTCTGAGTGCCCTAAAAACAAATAACCGTCACGATTAAGTGCATTTGCATAACGTTTAAATAAGGTGTCTTTTGTTTCTTTATCAAAATAAATAACCACGTTACGACATAAAATTAAGTCAAACTGCCCTTTCATGGGCCATTCTTGTAAAAGGTTAAGGCGTTTAAAAAAAATGTGTTTATTTAACTGTGGTTTTACTTTATATGTTTGCCCATCTTTGCTTTTTAAAAACCACTTTTTAAGTACATTGTTTTCTAAGCCATTTACATTAGCCGCGGTATAAATACCCGCTTGTGCTTTGGCTAATACATTAGAATCTAAATCGGTTGCTAAAATTTTTACATCCCAAGAACTTGGGAATAAATCGGCAAGGGTTATTGCTAAGCTATAAGGCTCTTCGCCTGTAGAGCAACCCGCTGACCATACGCGTACTCGTTTTGTTACTTTGTTACTGCTAAGTAACTGCGGCACTATGGTGTTTTTTAAAAACTCAAAGTGGTGGGGTTCTCTAAAAAAGGAGGTTAAGTTAGTGGTAATAGCATTAATAAATGCGTCAAACTCAGCTTCTTTATTATTGTGTAAGTACTCTAAGTATTGAGAAAAGTTTTTAAGTTTATGCTCTCTTACCCTTCTTGCTAAGCGGGAATACACCATTTCGCGTTTATGATCGCCAAGTACAATTCCGCACGCGTTATAAACTAAAGTGGCAATGTCTTTAAAATCTTTATCGGTACATAAAAATTCTTTCATTGTCATACCATCCCTTGTAAAGCAGGCTTGCTAGGGTATTAACTAGCAAGCCAGTAATGACTAAAACTCTTCCCATTCATCTGCTGAGTCTATAAAGTTTTCGCCTTTGGGTTGGGTATTTTTTAAATAGCCACTAGGTTGGCGCGCAGGGGGCGCTGAGCGTTCAAAGTGCGTATTTGGCAATGTGTTTATGCCTTGCTGCCCGAGTGAAAAAAAGTGCAATAACTGACGCATCTCGTTTGCTTGCTCAGCCATTGACTCGCCCGCCGCAGACGCTTCTTCTACTAGTGCCGCATTTTGCTGGGTCATTTCATCCATTTGGGCAACCGCTTTATTAACTTGCTCAATGCCTGCGCTTTGCTCTTCAGAGGCTTCGGTTATATCCGAAATCATTTGCGTAACACGTTGTACGCTTGAAACAATTTCTCTGAGTGTTTCGCCCGACTCATTTACAAGCACAGAGCCATCGGTAACTTTTGCAACGCTGTCTCTAATAAGCTCTTTAATTTCTTTGGCTGCTCCAGCTGAGCGCTGCGCTAAGTTACGCACCTCACCAGCAACAACGGCAAAGCCACGGCCTTGCTCACCCGCTCTAGCTGCTTCAACGGCGGCGTTAAGTGCCAGTAAATTAGTTTGAAAGGCAATTTCATCAATCACGCCAATAATGTCTGCAATTTTTTTACTCGACTCGTTAATGGCCGACATACTCGTTACAGCTCTATTAACTACTTCACCACCTTGAATTGCTTTCTCGCAAGTTTCTTCGGCTAAATCGTTAGCGACTTTTGCGTTATCTGCATTTTGCCTTACAGTACTGGTCATTTCTTCCATACTTGAGGCGGTTTCTTCAAGTGATGAAGCTTGTTCTTCGGTACGCTGACTTAAATCGGCGTTGCCTTGCGAAATTTCCTCTGCGCCACTGGCTACTAACGTGGCCGATGAGTTAATTCGGTTAATCACATCGGTCAATTTATCTGCTGTGGTATTAGCATCTTGCTTGAGCTTATCGAACGAGCCTTGATACTCTTTTTCTATGCGTTTTGATAGGTCGCCATTGGCCATTGCATCAAGCATTTGCGCGGTATCACTAACGGCATCATCCACAATTTCAACTAAGCTGTTTAAGCCCTGCGCTAAGCGTAAGAAAAAGCCTTCTTTACCTTTTTCATCTACTCGGGTTTCTAAATCGCCATTACCTGCATCGCTGACTAATTGTGCAATTTCTTTTTCTATTGCAACTTCGCCCGTTCTATCTTCCCACTCAACTACGGTGCCTATGCGTTCTTGTTCTGGTGTAAAAATAGGGTTTGCAACTAAACCAAAGGTACGCCCGCCTACTTTTATTTCGGCTCGGTAAGTTGTTGTAAGCTTAGCTAGTAGGTTTTGTTGATGAGCCGGATTTTTATGGAATATATCAATGTTTTGCTGCATTAAATTGGTGCTATCAAAGTTTGGCAGCTCCTTTTTCAAATCATCTTCAGCAATATTCATCATCGATTTAACCGCGTTGTTCATGTATACAATTACATTTGAAGCATCGGCTATCATGGTGTTTGTTGCTACGGTATCAAGGGCTTGTTTTACTCGTAAGTTTTCTTGTGCTTCAGCACGTTCTTGCTCTGCTTTTGCTACGCTATCGGTAATATCTTCCCACTCAACAATGGTGCCTAAATGCTTACCTTCATGGTTTATCCACGGTGTAGCAATTAAACTAAAAATAAGCCCCGCTAAACGTAACTCAGTTTTATAAGGTTGTTTTAAGTTTTTTAATAGTTCGCGTTGATGAGCTGGGTGCTTATGAAAATCATCAACACACGTGCCTATTAAATTATCAACAGAAAAACTAGGTAGCACACCTTGCAACTCAGTTTCTCGCGCTTTGAGCATTAACTTAACCTGATCGTTTACAAATACAATATTTAGGTCTTTATCGGCAATCATCACATTGGCTTGGCAAACAGTTAACGCACTTGCTAAATCGGCAGCCTTTTTAGACTCTCGCTCTAGCTGTTTTTGCGCGGTGATATCACTGGCGTATTTAATAACTTTATAAGGCTTGCCGTTTAAATCAAAAATAGGGTTATAAGAGGCTTGAATCCATATTTCTTGCCCTTGTTTGCCTATTCGCATGTACTCGCCCGAGTCGTACTCGCCTCGTCCTAACTTATCCCAAAATTGTTTATACTCGTTTGTTTTAGCGTATTCTGGGTCGACAAATAATTTATGATGCTGGCCTTTTATTTCGCTAAGTTGATAGCCTAAACCATTTAAAAAATTGTCATTGGCAGTAATAATTGTGCCATCAAGATTAAACTCAATCACCGCCTGAGATTTACTAATTGCCTCAAGTTGGCCTTGCGCTTCAGCGGCCTGTTTCTTTTGTTCGGTAATGTCGGTAGCAAATTTAATTACTTTTAGCACTTGCCCTTGGCTATCAATAATTGGGTTATAGGTAGCTTGGATCCATACTTCTCGCCCTCCATTAGCAAGACGCTTAAACTCATTAGAAATAAACTCACCACCGCGCAAGCGTTGCCAAAAATTTTTATACTCGCTGCTCTGGGCTTCATCTGGTTCAACAAACATAGAGTGGTGCTGCCCTTGCACTTCCTCTAAACGGTATCCCATTGCATTTAAAAAGTTTGAATTAGCCGTAATTATTCTGCCGCTGGGTTCAAACTCAATAACCGCTAATGATTTATTTAATGCATTAACGATTAAGTCATTACTTGATTCTGACTGCTTCGGATTACTAAACCATCCCATGCCCATCACCACCTTTATGTTTGTTTTTGTTGCTACATAGCGCTGTGGCTATATATCCATTGTTCTTTGTAAATCAATTAACGAGACCATTTTTTCGCCCACGTTCACCAACCCTGCGACATATTCACAATTACTCGAATCAGACAGGCTAGGGACGGGCTTGGCGTCTTGCTCTGCAATGCTGTAAACATCTGACACCGCATCTACTGCGATGCCCATTATTTTTGAATCGTTTTCAAAAATAACTTTTACAACAATAACAACCGTTAATGGCCCATATTCAGTGCTTGGCAAGCCAAAACGTAAGCGTAAATCTATTATTGGCACTATGGTGCCGCGAAGGTTTATCACTCCTTTAACAAAATCCGGCGCGTTGGGCAGTACGGTAATTTCTTCCCAACTTCTGATCTCTTGCACGGTTAATATATCTACGCCGTATTCTTCGCCAGCCATAATAAAGGTTAAAAACTGCTTAACGCCTTGCTGTTGCCCTAAATCAATTTTGTTGTTTAGCTCGCTTTGTTCACTAATCATGAAGCCTCCAGGGGTGTTTTAGATTCTATGATTAGCTCTTGGCTACCTGGTTTTTTAAGCCCTGATAATTTTATTAAGCCGCTAATATCAACAATTAACGATACACGCCCGTCGCCTAAAATAGTTGCTCCAGACACCCCATCTACTTTTTGGTAATTAGCCTCTAAACTTTTTATGACTACCTGCTGCTGCGAAAGTAAGTCATCTACCAGCAAACCCACTTTTTGGTTGTCGGTTTCAACAACCACCAACAAGGTTTTGTCTAATGACTCTATGGCGTTTTGATGATTAAAAATTTGATATAAGCGTAAAATAGGAATGTATTCGTCACGCAGCCTTAGTACATCTAAGTCTTTACCCACTCGGCTTACTTTAGTGATATCAATCTGTAGTGATTCAACAATAGAAATAAGCGGAATAATATAAGTATGCTGGGCAACTTTAACTAATTGACCATCTAAAATGGCAAGCGTAAGGGGCAGCCTAATTGTAAAGGTAGAGCCAACGCCAGGCGCTGATGAAACCTCAACCGAGCCATTTAAAGATTGAATATTGCGCTTAACAACATCCATTCCTACACCACGCCCAGATAAATCGCTAACCGCATCGGCAGTAGAAAAGCCAGGCATAAAAATAAGCTCGTTAATTTCATCATCTGTTAAATTACAATCAGCGGTGATCAGCTCATTAGCAATGGCTTTTTCTTTAATTTTTTGCGTATTTAAGCCTTGCCCATCGTCCATTATTTCTATCACGATATTGCCGCCTTGATGAAAGGCATTTAAGGTCACGGTGCCCACTGGGTCTTTACCTGCGGCAACCCGCTGTTCAATTGTTTCAAGGCCATGGTCGAGCGAATTTCTGACAAGGTGCACCATAGGGTCAGATATTTTTTCCATTACCGTTTTATCTAGCTCGGTTTGCTCGCCTAATAATTTTAACTCCACCTGTTTATTTAGTTTTTGCGCTATATCGCGCACTAAACGCGGAAACCGGCTAAATACAAAGTTAATCGGTAACATACGAATACGCATAACATTTTCTTGCAGGTCTCGGGTATTGTGCGCCAGTTGTGCCAAACCTTCTTGTAATGACGTAATGGTTGATTCGCTAATTTCTTGCTCGCTCAACTGATTTAACATGGCTTGTGTTATCACCAGCTCACCAACCATGTTTATTAACGAGTCTACTTTGTCTATTCCTACTCTTATGGAGGTAGACTCTGGTGCTGATGTTGGCTTTTTATCGGCTGTGGGTTTGCTTTTAGGTTTGTCGGGTGCTTTTTTAGCATCGCTAATAGGCGGTGTTTGAGCTGTGCTGTCGTTGCTCTTTTCATCAGCGTTTGCGGCGTGAGAAGTGCCTTCATCAAATAACCCGCCACAGAGCTCTATTTTTATATCGGCATCATCTTCTACCCATTCAAATACCTCTTTAATGGCGGCTTCTTTTTCGCTGGTATTTAAAAAAAAGCGCCAGTGTAAGTAGCACTCGTCACTGCTTAAATCTTTAATATCTGGGATATCGTCTAAAAAGGCCTGTGTTTCAAGCTCGCCGAGTTCAGCTAATTCGCTGATCATAAATAAAGGCTCGTTGCCTGTTTTAAAAAGGTGATGATGCGGTTTAAAATCAATTTGAAAGGTATTTACCTCAGCAGCAGCCGTTACTTCGCTTGCCTCGCTTGGGGCTGAATCGGCTTGCATTTCCAGTACAATTTCAAACTGTTTTTTTAAGGTTGTAGCGTGTGATAAATCAGGCTCTTGCTCTGCTTGCAGCTCACCGAGTAACCCACGCAAGCAATCAATAGCTTTAAGCAATAAATTAACGTGCTCGGTGGTGAGTTCGCGCTCACCTTGGCGTATTTGATCCAGTAGGGTTTCTAGCACATGGGTAAACTCAGCAACAGAGTTAAAGCCAAAGGTGCCACTGCCCCCTTTAATTGAGTGCGCAGCTCTAAAAATAGTATTTATTGTTTCTAAGTCTTCTTCGCCGGGCTCTAAATTTAACAGCTCGGCCTCCATTGTATCTAGGCCTTCAAAACTTTCTTCAAAGAACACTTCAAAAAATTGACTTAAATCTATACTCACGCCGCACTCCTCAGTTAACGAATTACTTTTTTAAGTACCGCTAGTAACTGATCCGGGTTGAAAGGCTTTACAATCCAGCCTGTTGCGCCAGCTGCTTTACCTTCTACTTTTTTATCTAATCCTGACTCTGTGGTTAGCATAAGTAGCGGCGTAAATTTGTAATCAGGAAGGCCTCTGAGCTCTCTGATAAGCGTAATGCCATCCATAATGGGCATATTTACATCTGAAATTACCGCATCAAAACTTTGCTGCTTGGCAATCGCGAGGGCTTCGCTGCCATCTTTTGCTTCGGTAACATCAAACCCTGCGGTTTTAAGCGTAAAGCTCACCATTTGACGCATTGACGCAGAATCATCAACCGCTAAAATTTTCTTCATATAAACCTCTAACCTTTACTTTCAAGTGTTAAATATTGACTTAAGCCAAGTTGATTAATGGCGTTTTGAAGTGCATCACTGCTGCCTACCCATACAATTTTATGATGTATGGTAAGTAGGTGTTTTTGTAAGGCACACAAAAGTTGAATTGACGCGGTATCGGCTGAAACAACCTCACTGACATCTAAACAAATATCGTTGTTGCTATTGAGTTCTTGTAATAAATCTTGGTGAAGAGTCTCTACTTGCATAATCGCAAGTTCGCTTGGAAGTTTTAGCATTTTTTCAGGACTTTCCCTGTCAATTCAATTCATAACAAAAGCTTAGCCTTAGTTATTAAAATTGCCATAAAAGGCTCAAAAAAATTAATAAAACTTTTAAAAGTGGCGCTAAAAAGCAAAAAAGGAGCCTAAGCTCCTTTTAAAATTCGTGAAAAGTTTAAAACTAGTTTTTATAGTAATCCGCTATTTGTTTAAATTCGCTAATGAGTTGAGTGGTATTAATAAGGGGCACATTTCCTTGTTGGAACTCAGGCTTAAATATGGCTCTTACCGCTCCATTTGCATCAACTAAAGCCACCGAAGCACTATGATCGACCGCATATTCTGATTCTTGTGAGTCACTAATGGCATAAATTAGACCAAGCTCTCTAACCACCGGGAATAGGTTTTTGTGCTCACCCGAAACAGCTAAAAAGTCAGGGTTAAAATAATCAATATACGCTTTGCGTTTTTCCGGCGTATCGCGTTGAGGGTCTACCGACATAAACCAAATTTGCAGTGGGTATTCGTTATGTAACTTTTTATACACGCTGTTTAGTTTAGCAAGCGTTAATGGGCAAATATCTGGACAACTGGTATAGCCTAAAAACACTAAGTTCCACTGCCCCAAAAATTGCGCTTTGGTGACTAACTCACCGTTTTGGTCGTTAAGTGTAAAATCAGAAAGAGGCTTTGCTTGCTCATACACTAAGGCTTGCACATCGGGTGCACTATTTTGCTCTGAGCAAGCGACTAATAAAAACGAAAAAATTACAACTAAGCTAATCCGTAACTGCTTCATAAAGGGAGCCATTTATCTATAAATAAGATCACGAAGAGTACCATTAAATGCACAATTGAAAAGCGAAATAAGTCCATTGCGGTGTCATCGCTCGGGGCTAATTTAAGCTTAACTGCTTTATACAAAAAGAGTGCATTGAGCACACATGCGCCGACTAAATAGATACCGCCCGACATACCAATTAAATAAGGTAATACGCATACAAGTGCCAGTAATATAGTGTAAGCCACAACACACGTTTTACAAAAGTCGATACCGTGAGTCACTGGCAACATAGGAATTTTAGCGCGTTCGTAATCGCTTTTGCGTGCTATTGCCAGTGCCCAAAAATGCGGTGGGGTCCACGTAAATATAATCATTACTAGTAACCATGGCGCGGCTGCCATTTGATTGGTTTCAGAAACCCAACCCAATAAAGGCGGCATTGCCCCAGCCAAGCCACCAATCACAATGTTTTGCGGTGTGGCACGCTTTAAAAAAGAGGTATAAATAAAAGCATACCCAACTAATGCAAACAAAGTAAGTACGGCTGTTAGGGTGTTTGCCCAAAGCATTAGCATTATAAAACCAGCAACCCCTATCACGCCTGCAAAGCTTAGCGCATGGGTTTTACTAAGCCGGCCTTTGGCTACAGGGCGGTGGCGTGTACGCGCCATTTTTGTATCTATTTCGCTATCAACAACATGATTTATTACCGCCGCAGCGCCAGAGAGCAAACCAATGCCTAATAAACTAATAAATTGTACTGCAATGCCTCGCCCTACATCAGGCGCCAGTGCCAAGCCAACCCAGGCAGTAAGTACCAACATAGCCACTACTTTAAACTTGCTAATAGCTAAGTAATCTTGCAGTAAATTATAAGCACGTTGAATAAAAGGGTGTGCGCTAATAACCTGTAGTTCTTTTTTGTCGAGTGTGAGTGCCATAATTATTCCCCTTTAAGTGCGTGCTTTTAGGTAGTAACACAACCTAACCATAGTCAATAACAAGATAGCTGCCATTAAATTGTGCGCCAGCGCCACTCCAAGCGGAAAGTGCCAATGCACCACCGCAAGCCCCAAACTAATTTGGCAAAGTAGCGCAACAAGCACGCTGACAGTACAGTGTTTTATTTTTGCAGATTGCGCCTGACTGTATATACGCCACATAATTAGCGCCAACACAATACATGTAACTAGCGCCCAAATTCTGTGTAGTAAATGAATAGACATACGCGCCTGTTGCGATAGCACTCCGTACTCATAATTACTGTGCTCAAGCGGCAGCTGAAACACACTACTGAGTGAAAATGGCTGCGCATAACTACACAGCGGTAGGCCATTACAGTGTGGCGCCGCATAATTTGCTGCAAGCCACCCACCTAATGCAATTTGAATAACCAACACAGCCAATGCAACTAAGCTCAATGAAAAATAGCCTTTAGCGCTACTATCTCCGCCCTCTATGGTTTTACTGGTTAAACGTAAGTATAAAAGAGTGATTAGCGATAAAATACTAAATCCCCCCAGCAAATGCCCCATTACAATGAGCGGTTGTAAGTTCATAGTAACGGTCCACATACCCAGCGCAGCCTGAAATATAACTAACAACAATAAGGCTAGCGGTAATTTAACCGGTGTGTTTGAGTAATGGCGCTTTACAAAAGCCAACACAAATAGCGCTAAAATAAGCAATCCCAGCGCGCCTGCAAAGTAACGGTGGATCATTTCTTTCCACGCTTTGGCGGTTTCAAACATCATATCTGGGTAACTTTGGGTAGCCAGTGCGATATCGGCTTCATGCTTTGGTACAGTTAAAAACCCATAGCAACCGGGCCAATCAGGACAACCAAGCCCTGCGTCACTTAAACGTGTATAAGCACCTAGCCCTACCACCAACAGCGCAAGTAACCCCGTTGCAAGTACCCAGTTTTTATAATTTTTATACATAGGAATCTCCCATTAACAATGCGCTATTAATTAGCTTGAACGAGAATAATTAAGCAGTTTTTTTAAATCTTTTAATAAACCTTTTTGCACTAAACGGTTTTCTTGTGGCTGCTCTTTAAACGGATACTCAAGCACCACTAACCCCATATGATCGATTAAATATAGGCTAGCGGGCTGCAAATTTTGTTGCGCGTTAAAGGTTTTCCAAGGAATGTTTTTAACTTTAGGCGCTCCCATTACAGCCATATCAACCTTGCCCTGATTTTTTCCTAAGGCGATATATAAGTTATTAAGCGCATTGAGCTGCTCATTGCACGAAGCGTTACATTTATTGGAGTAATTAAGCGCAATTGTCCATTGCTTAGGGTTATGTTGCTGCCAGTTTTCAAGCTTTACTTCGTGCTGTAAAAACTCGCCATTATTGGTAATAGCGCTTGGCAACCAGTCTAGCTTTAGCGCACCGTATGCAAGTATTAGCGGTACAGCGCAACATACAACAAACAAAACTAAGGGGTTATTTTTCATTGTTAGTCCTCTTTTTACTGGCAAAAATGGCCACCACTACACAGGCTAAGGCTATTAAAAACCATTGCACTGCATACGCTTGGTGCTTTTGCGGACTCATCACCACCGCTTTATAATGCGGTATAGCTAGCGCATCTCCTGCACCTTGACGATAAGCCATAAAATTAAATAACGATTGATTACTCTGCTCACTTAGCTTTTGTAAATCTATTGATTGAATTCGTTTTTGAAGGTCTTGTTTTGTCGCATTGGTTTGTAAGTTAAAGCTCGTTAAATTTCGCTCTTTTATCTGCGCTTTAAACGTAATATTACGTTTAGGAAGTTGGATGTTAGGTAATTCGCTGCGTGAAATAGGCGCTTTTACCCACCCTAAATTAACGAGTAAAGCGTCACTTGCTTGGCTTGGCTTAAATAAAACCAATAAATCGTAACCGACTTGCCCTTGGTAAACTTGGTTATCTAAAAGCCAGTATTGCTGATTTATTATTTTTCCGACAAGCTCAACCACTACACCTGTTTTATTCCACTTTGAAGGCATTGCCTGTAATTGCTGCCAGCTCATTACGCCTTGGGTTTGCATGTTAGCTATAGCTGTTAGCTGTTGCTGCTTTTGCTCAGCCCTTGCTAATTGCCAATACCCTAAACGTACACATACCAGCACCACAGCTACCACAACGCAAAGTGCGATAAATGAGCTAAGCTTTTGTTTACGCCTTAAAATTAACTGCATAAAGGGTCAACCCAGTGATTATTAAAATTATTATTGTGCTGCTGTTACTATTTATACTTTTCAACTTGTTTAGAGCGCTATTTATTATGGTGACCGATAAATCTGGCGGTCGGCCTATGTCGCATTTTTTAGGCCGTCGCGTGCTGTTTTCTGTGGTGGTTTTGGTGATGGTGATAGCCGCTGTAAAACTTGGTTTTATAAAGGCTAATCACTCACCATTAGCCGTTACAACACATACACAAAAACAAATAAACACAGCCACACCACATCAACAAAATGCCAATACCAAGCCGCTGCTTGAAACGCAAAATGTTTATCTTTCGTAAAGTGGCCTTTTAAAATACGCACAAATACAACAAACAAAATAATGGCGCCAAGGGTCACATGCATGCCATGAAAACCTGTCAGCAAAAAGAATGTATTCCCGTAAATGCCTGCATCTAGTGTTAAGTTTAAGTCGTTGTAGGCATAAATATATTCTTCTACCTGCAATGCTAAAAAGCACACACCCAATAAAATGGTTGCCCCTAGCATCACTTTTAGCGGTTTACGTTTATTGTTTTCAATGGCTACGTGAGCAAAATGCAAAGTAACCGAAGACGCTAATAAAATAAGCGTATTAATAAGGGGTAAGCCTTGCCACCCCATAGCTTGCGTGGTTTCACCTGCTGGTGTGGTTAGTAGTGGCCATACGGCCTCAAAGGTAGGCCAAAGCACCTCGTTGGTCATCGCGTTATTCCCAGCGCCGCCAAGCCAAGGCACCGACAGTATGCGGGCGTAAAATAATGCGCCAAAAAAGGCCATAAAAAACATAACTTCAGAGAATATAAACCAGCTCATTCCTTGTCTAAATGATCGGTCCATTTGCGCTGAATATAAGCCCTGATCAGACTCGCTAATTACATTTTTAAACCAGCTAAAAATCATATACAGCAGCACTGCAATGCCTGCATATAGCAAGTACACACCGCTGCCCCCTTCACTTTCTAAATTCATGACTGTTAAAGCCGCACCCACTGCAATAAAAAATAACGCCACCGCGCCCACTATGGGCCAAGGACTTTGCTCGGGTACGTAGTAGTTTTCATAATCTTGATTCATGTTACTTGCTCCTAGTTTTACACTAGACATGCAGGCTAGTTATTACTTGCTACTAGCTGCTCACTAATATCAAATACGGTGTACGATAAAGTTAGCTCTTCTACATCGCTCGGCAGTGCAGTATCAACATAAAAAAGCAGCTTAAACTCAAGCTCTTCACCCGCTTTTAGCGGTTGTTGATCAAAGCAAAAGCACGCTATTTTATGTAAGTACTTGGCTGCCTTTCCGGGCGATACAGAAGGTACCGCTTGCATTACTTTATCAATATCACTGGTGTTTTTTGCGCTAAACATTACCTCTCGCATGGCACCTGGTTTCACATCAACACTGTATTCTTTAGATTTAACAATAAACGGCGCACCACTTTGCGCATGGGTTGTAAAGCTCACACCTATTTCTCGATTTTGTGCAACCTGTGTACTTTGTTTAGCTTGCTCAAGCGACGGCTTGCCATTAAGCCCAGTTATGTCGCAAAACACGTCATATAAGGGCACTAAGGCAAATGCAAAAGCAAACATACCTATACAAATAAGAATTAGGCGCTTTAATAGCGGTGCATGTGTCATTATTTAATTTCCGGCGGCGTAGAAAAAGTATGATACGGCGCAGGAGAGTCCACTTCCCACTCTAAACCTTCAGCACCATCCCATACTTTTGCAGGGACTTTATCGCCCCCTCTGGCACATTTAATTACCACCGCCACAAAGAGTAACTGCGATAAACCAAAGGCAAACCCACCTATGCTTATGATTGCGTTAAAATCAGCAAACTGCAGGGCGTAATCGGGAATACGGCGCGGCATGCCTGCCAGCCCTACAAAATGCATAGGGAAAAACAATACATTTACGCTTACCAGCGACAACCAAAAGTGCCACTTAGCCAAGGCAATGTTGTACATGTTGCCCGTCCACTTAGGCAGCCAATAATAAGCCCCCGCCATAATCGAAAATATTGCCCCCGTAACTAACACGTAATGAAAGTGCGCCACCACAAAGTAAGTATCGTGATACTGAAAATCAGCAGGGGTTATAGCCAACATCAGCCCCGAAAAGCCCCCTAAAGTAAACAGCACAATAAAGGCAATACTAAATAGCATAGGCACTTCAAAACTTATTGACCCTCGCCACATAGTGGCTACCCAGTTAAATACTTTTACCCCTGTAGGCACCGATATCAGCATGGTCGCGTACATAAAAAATAGCTCGCCAGCAACGGGCATACCGGTCGTAAACATATGATGCGCCCACACTATAAAGCTCAGTAATGCGATAGAGGAGGTTGCGTAAACCATTGAGGCATAACCAAATAGTTTTTTACGTGAGAATGTAGGCACTATGGTCGAAATAATACCAAAGGCGGGTAAAATCATGATGTACACTTCGGGATGGCCAAAAAACCAAAATATGTGCTGAAACATCACCGGATCGCCGCCGCCTGCCGCATCAAAAAAGCTGGTTCCAAAGTATTTATCGGTGAGCACCATAGTGACCGCTCCGGCCAATACGGGCATAACAGCAATTAATAAAAATGCGGTTATTAGCCATGTCCAAACAAATAATGGTAGTTTCATCCATGTCATGCCTGGGGCACGTAAATTAACAATGGTCACAATAACGTTTATTGCGCCCATAATTGAGCTAATCCCCATAATGTGCACTGCAAACACAAACATTGCGGTGTTATCGTTACTGTACGTTGTTGAAAGCGGCGCATAGAACGTCCAGCCAAATGCGGGGCCGCCTCCAGGCATTAATAACGAGGCCAATAAAATTAAAAAAGCGAAGGGTAAAATCCAAAAGCTCCAGTTGTTCATTCTGGGCAGTGCCATATCTGGCGCGCCAATCATAAGCGGTACCATCCAGTTAGCAAGTCCCGTAAAGGCTGGCATTACAGCACCAAACACCATAATTAAACCGTGTACTGTGGTCATTTGGTTAAAAAAGTGTGGGTCTACCAATTGTAATCCTGGCTGAAATAACTCAGCCCGAATAACCATGGCCATTGCACCGCCAATTAAAAACATAGTCAGCGAAAAAATTAAGTACATGCTGCCAATATCTTTATGGTTTGTTGTGTATAACCAACGTTTAAAACCTTTGGCTGGGTGATGGCCGTGGTGAGCGTCATTGGCGTTAGGTTGTTCTACTATGCTACTCATTAGTTCGCCTCCGCATCAAGTGCTGCCTGAATTTCACTAGGTTGGATGACATCACCCGTTTCATTACCCCACGCATTACGTTTATAGGTAATTACCGCTGCAAGTTGTTTAATTGAGAGCTGCTTTGCAAATGCCTGCATTGCAGTTCCTGGGCGGCCATGAATCACTACATCAATGTGATCTTTTATATCACCCAAAACAATGGGGCTGCCTTTTAGCGCAGGAAATACGCCCGGTAAGCCCATACCTGTAGGTTGATGACACGCAGCGCAACTTGCCATATACACTTGCTCACCTAGTGTCATTAGCTCTTCTTTAGGAATTGTTGTATTAAGCAATGCTGCATCAGCAAGTGCGGCTTTTTGCTTAGCTTGCTTAGCATCTGCAAGCCATGCGTTAAAGTCCTCTTGCGATTTAGCTTCAACCACCACGGGCATAAAGCCATGATCTTTACCGCACAGCTCTGCACACTGTCCTCGGTAGATACCTTCTTCGTTAATGTTGGTCCACGTTTCGTTGATAAACCCCGGATTGGCATCTTTTTTAACGGCAAAATCGGGTACCCACCAAGAGTGAATAACATCATCAGAGGTCATTAAAAAACGCACCTTTTGATTAATTGGCAGTACTAAAGGTTTATCAACCTCAAGTAAGTAATTAGGGTTTTTATTAGCAAGGTTGGCTATTTCGTCTTGAGGGGTAGATAAAATAGAGTAAAACTCTACGTCTTCGCCCATGTATTCATAATGCCACTTCCACTGTGACCCTGTAATTTTAATGGTTAAATCGGCCTTACTGGCATCTTCCATCGCAATGAGGGTTTTAGTGGCAGGGATTGCCATGGCAATTAAAATAACAAACGGAATGGCAGTCCAAAGAATTTCTACTTTGGTACTTTCATGAAATTGGGCAGGAACTGCCCCTTTAGATTTACGGTGATGAATCAGTGCCCAAAACATTATTGCGAACACTATCACCCCAATCACACAACATATTAAAAATATGGTCATGTGTAGCTGATATACATTATTACTTATATCGGTTACGCCCTTGCGCATATTGTATTGGCTATTAGCCAGCACTTGCTGCGGGAACATAATCAACACAAGCCACAAGGTAGAGGTCAGTTTACCCATGTGACGGCTCCTTTGATGCTATTGCGAATGCAAAGCGAAGAGGCATACGGCTTAAACGCCAATTCGTTATTTTTATTTTTTAACCAATCTTATTTTTGATTAGTATCGCTAGGACAACAAAAGGTTTGTGTATATTGTGTGTTCTCATAACTAAAAAGCTGTGAGTTATTGTTAGTCCAGCACATTAATGATTAGCTAAAAAACGTACAACAAGCAAGTTTTAGTATAAAAAACAATCAAGTGATATTTTAAAATTGACTAAATGACGGCGTATTAAATTGTTATTTAACAGCCAAGATACGAGCAAAATTAAGGGATGTAACACGCTTAGGAAGATAAAAGTATGAGTGAAAAAAAGTTTACAGCCTAAATAATTTTAGGGCGCTTTGAGATGGTGGAAGGTTTGTTTTTAAAACAAAAATGCGCACTAAAAAGTGCGCATTTATAGATATTACTTAAAAATAGTTAAAAATTACATCCAATCGGCATTTCTTATTACGCCAACGGCTAACCCTTCAATATTAAAAGATTCGTTTTCAAGGTCTACTTCAATTGGCGTAAACTCTTCGTTTTCGGCGTGTAATAATACTTTTCGGCCTGCTTTTTCTAGGCGCTTTACGGTTACGTCTTCATCTACTCGTGCAACCACAACTTGGCCGTTTTCTGCAGTTTGAGTACGGTGTACGGCAAGTAAGTCGCCATCCATAATACCTATATCTTTCATACTCATGCCGTTAACACGCAGTAAAAAGTCGGCGGCTGGTTTAAACATAAGTGGGTCTATTTTACAGTGACTCTCAACATGTTCTTGCGCCAAAATAGGCGAACCCGCTGCAACTCTACCTATTAATGGTAGACCTAGTTGCTCAGGCTCCTCTTCTTCAACCAATTGAATACCACGGCTTGCGCCTGGTTTCATTTTAATAACACCTTTTTTGGCAAGCGCTTTTAAGTGCTCTTCTGCGGCATTGGCACTTTTAAAACCGAGTGTTTGCGCAATTTCGGCACGTGTAGGAGGCATACCAGTGTCTTTAATAAAAACTTTTATTAGTTCGAGTATTTGAGCTTGGCGTTTAGTTAATGGTCGCATACAACTGGTTTTCCATACAGTACATTTAACTGTGAGTATATACAGTTAAATAAAAATCGCAAATTTAAATTGTGCTTTAAAATAGCCAAATACACCGCACCTGGATAAATTTTAGGTAATTACAGACGTTCAGTATTTAAAATGCTATAAATTTGCTTTCAATATAAAGGAGTAATTATGAGTATTTGGCATCAACCCATCACATTAGAGCTTTGCAAACAGTTAGATGAGGGAATAAACGGCCAAGGCACGCTAATGAAAACCATGGGCATAGAAATAACCGAAATAGGAGATGATTACCTAGTGGCTACCATGCCCGCAATTCCTGAGCATCATAATCCTATTGGTATGGTACACGGTGGCGCAAATGTGGTACTTGCCGAAACCGTAGCAAGCTACGCCGCTAACTTTGTAGTGGACTTTACAAAATTTTATTGTGTTGGACAGGAAATTAGCGCCAGCCACTTAAAGGCCTCTCGAAATGGCACTTTAACCGCCGTTACTCGTGCATTTCATATTGGTAAGCGCAGCTCTGTATGGGAAATAAAAATAACCAATAGCCGCGGCGAGCTTTGCTGCGTATCAAAAATGACCGCAGCGGTTGTCGAGCGCAAATAATTAACTATGGCTACTTTTCGATAGGGTAAATCGTTATTTCCATACCAGCGCCAATTGCAGATATACGTAGCAGTGTATCTGCATGTAGAGCTTGGTTAAAACACTTAGGTGACGTGCCCGACTCAAAGCCTATATCAAACGTTCTGCGCGAACAGCTTAGCCACTGCTTAAGCGCATTACGTGAACACGACTCTATTAATTCACATAAGTGGTTGATTGCTTTGTCTGGCGTGGTTATATCACCTGAGGCTTCAATACGCGCCAATTGACGATATTCGTCTTTGTCATAATGCAAAACCATCGCGTTTTTCTTTAAGTCTGCCACTAGGGCACTAATATCTTGTTTAGACTCAAGCTCTAGATCTACATTTAAAAATTGAATTTCCGACATTGTCTGCTTTTTACCCTCTTATAGTTTCATCGCAAACTTTAACGCAGTTTTACTTTTATACCAAATCAACTAAGCGCTAAACATGGCTTTATTAATAGAAAATACCTGTTTAAACGCCATTGGCACCTAATTTGCCTTATAAAACGGGTTAGGCTAGTTACGCTTAATTTTACCGTTTATGTATGAAAGTTATACACACACTGTGTAATTAAACGCTTCAGGAGGACAATTATGGCAGATCATGGCCCGCAAATTAAAAACGACGATCAGTACGATGCGCTTCGAGATGAAGGCATGAGCAAACAAAAAGCCGCGCGCATTGCTAATAGCAATACTCATAAAACCGCAGTTAAAGGCGGCAAAGCCTCAAAGTATGAGCAGCGCACTAAAAAGCAGCTGTACAATAAAGCTAAAGAGCTCGGCATTAGCGGCCGCTCAAAAATGAGCAAACAAGGGCTAATAAATGCCTTACGTGAGCATTAAACACAGCCTCACTGATTTTTTACCGCTCCTTTTTATTATTTTTATAAAGTTAGAGTAAGCTTATGAATAACTGCGACAAAATGCCGCAGTAAAAGCATGGGCTGCTGTAATACACTAACGCTAAAAATAATAAGAAGCACAAAATGAGAAAACAACTATTTAAGCGCGCTCGAAAACTACATAAGTGGCTAGGCTATTTACTTGCCTTACAAATTTTAGCTTGGCTTTTAGGCGGCTTAGTAATGAGCGCGATACCACTTGAATACGTACACGGTAAGCACCTTGCTAAGCGCATACTTACAAACCCATTTACTCAAGCAGACTACCCCACATCACTCGATAATATTACTGCGCAAGTGCCTAACCCCACGCAAATAGTGTTTGAGCACTTTTTAACGACCCCGCTTATTACTGTTATTAATAGTGGCGAGCAGCAAAGCTTTAATGGTTTAACGGGGCGCCCTTTTCAGCCACCGACTAAAATACAAATTACCGCTAATGCACAAGCGCATTTACTCATCGATGCTAAGCCAATTAGCACAACGCTTTTAAAACAAGGCACTCGAGAGGTGGGATACAAAACAAATGTGTGGCAAGTACAATTTAACGACACCTTTAATACTACGCTGTATTTAAATGCAATTAACGGCAAAGTTATCACCGTTCGCAGCACACTATGGCACATATTCGACTTTTTTTGGATGCTACACATAATGGATTACGACGAGCGTGAAGATTTTAACAACCCGCTTCTCATCAGTTTTGCAGCCACCAGCGTACTATTTTGTTTATGCGGTATTATTTTATTAATACAAAACGTTAGGCTAAAAAAACTTACACGTGTTGGTCAATCAAAATAGGGTTGCCGTCTGGGTCGGTAATAATAAAACTTTTATCACCCACAGGTTCAACCTGGATATGAGCGTTTTGAAAATATTCGCTAAGCGTATCAACATCCTTAAACTCTGTAACGGTTTGTGCGTTTTGATCCCAGCCAGGATTGAAGGTCAGCATGTTTTTATCAAACATACCCGAGAACAAACCAATTAAATGCTCACCGTTTTTCATCACTAGCCAGTTTTGCTCTATCTCACCTGCAAACTCGCTAAAGCCCAACTTTTCGTAAAACGCTTTTGAGGCTCTAATATCTTTAACTGTTAAACTTATTGAAAAAGCACCTAGCATAGTCATCTCCTCGCTATTTTTATATCAGTATAGAGTGTACTAAGCATTGCGGATTAAAATTTGTTCAGGCTTTATCTTTTAGCAGCAAAACTTTAGACTAGCGCCTCCTGTAGTTCACGTATGTGATGGATATGCTTAAATTTATTTTGGCCTTTGTGGCTTGTTGTATTTGTTTTTCTGCATCGAGTGAAGAATTTACCCGTTTTTCAACGGCTAAAAGGCACTTAATTAAAACCCTACCCGAAAACGCCAAAAGCCTTTACTGCGGCTGCGACATTAAAAAACAAGGTAAAAAGCTAATCCCCGATCCTAGCAACTGTGGTTATATTCCGCGTAATACGTTAACTTCCTCTGGCAAGGTTAATGTACGTGCACTGCGTATAGAGTGGGAGCATATAGTGCCGGCGTGGGAATTTGGTCACCAGTTACAATGCTGGCAAAACGGTGGTCGTAAAAACTGTCGCAAGGTCAGTGCTAAATTTAGAAAAATGGAAGCCGATATAAACAATTTAGCCCCTGCTATTGGCGAAATTAACGCAGATCGCTCTAACTATCGCTTTGGTATGCTTAGCGAAAACGCCACCCAATATGGCCGCTGCCAGGTAAAGGTTAACTTTAAACAACGCGTTGTAGAGCCTCCTTTTTACGCCCGTAAGCGCATTGCCGACACCTACGCCTATATGCAAAAAACATACGGCTTAAAAATATCAGCTAAACAACAAAAGCTATTTGATGCCTGGCAAAAACAAGCATTTGCAGATAAAAGCAACGCAAGTAAGCTGTAGCACACCTAAGTGTATACACTCATTTACATAATTTAGGGGCGAATACGTTGAATAAATGAGCGGGTGTTGTAGTATTTTAAACAACTTATTTACAAAAAGTAGTTTTGTATGTTTAAAAATAATAAAGCAACACTCGCTATTATTGCTGCACTTTCAAGCCTAACGCTTGTGGGCTGTGGCGGTGGTAGCAGCATGAATGAAACGCCCGACCCAGTCGTCACCCCCCCTGCTAGTTCAGCCCCAACTTGGACGGCAGGTGTATTTGAGCCATCGGAGGAGTTAAAAAACTTTTGCGAAAACCCACGCACAGGTAACGATCCGTTTAATAATAATGAGCCTTACCCAGACCAAGCCGGTTCGGCCCTTTACGAAAAGCTTTGGCTTCGCTCGTGGAGCGACGAAACCTACCTTTGGTATGATGAAATAGCCGATAACGACCCTGAAAACTTTGCTACAGTGGCCGATTATTTTGCCCAACTAAAAACCGAAGAACTAACCGACTCTGGTGCTAAAAAAGATAATTTTCATTTTTCAGAGCCTTCTGAGGACTACTTTCAAGAAGCGCAATCAGGTGTAACCTCAGGCTATGGTATAAATTGGGCATTTATTGGCGACCCAGCTGATAGAATTTTACGTGTTGCCTACCTAGAAGACGACTCACCAGCAAGCCAAATTGGTTTTCAACGTGGCGATACCGTACTTGAAGTTGATGGCGTAAGCATTAATACCAGCACACAAGCAGGCGTAGATACCTTAAACGAAGGCTTATTTAGCCCCGCTAATGGCGACTCGCACACCATCGTTGTGCGCAGTAACAATGGCGCTGAAAAAACCTTTAACGTAACTGCCGGCAACATAGAGCAAACGCCTGTACAAAACGTAAAAACCATTACCACTGCAAATGGCACTAGCGTAGGGTACATGCAGTTTAATAGCCATATAGGTATTGCCCAAGAAGGCTTAATTGCTGCCGTTAATAAATTTAAAACCGATAACGTAGAAGAGCTTGTTATCGACTTTAGATATAACGGAGGCGGTTTATTAGCGCTTTCTTCGCAGCTGGCTTACATGGTGGCGGGCAGCGCCAACATTCAAAACCGTATTTATTACCAAACTCAGCAAAACGATAAACAACCGGTAGAGTCGCCTTTTCCGTTTATAGATGAAGAAATTGATTACTCAACTTTTTTTAGCACTGGCGAAAGCCTCCCCGATTTAAACCTATCTAAGGTGTATGTGCTTAGTACATCGGGTACGTGTTCAGCCTCAGAAGCCTTTATTAATGGCTTAAAAGGCATTGACGCCGAGGTAGTGCTCATTGGCGACACAACCTGCGGTAAACCATACGGTTTTACCCCAACACATAACTGTGGCACCACCTATTACACCATTCAATTTAGCGGTATTAACAGTAAAGGGTTTGGTGAATATGCAGCAGGCTTTACGCCAACGCCTACACCACAGTTTGATGCTGATGTAAAAGGCTGTGTAGTCAGTGACGACTTTGATAATCAATTAGGCGATCCAAACGAAGGGATACTCTCTACTGCGCTTTATCATATTGATAATAACGGCACGTGCCCTGTTAGCACCGCCTCTGCGAGTATTAAAACGCAGGTACAAAGCGCTGCTGGCGATAGCAAGCAGCTATTACCTTTAAACGCACCTAATAACGTTAACCGTGGCAATATGGATTTAACCTGGCCTACGTTAAATAAGGATAAGTAATGGCTAAACTACTGGCAATATTAACCTTATTATTTATTGGAGGCTGTAACAGTATGAGTAATGCCACTGCTAAGCCTGCACTACTTACCGAGGTAAACCCAGGCGTTATAGCCACGCTCCAGCAAGCGATTATAAAAGCAAAGGGCGGCACACTAGTTACACTGGCCGATACCGTTTTTACTAAACGCAGCGAGCTATTATTAAGCCATGGAAATAGTAAAGACTCAAATGGTATGCCCATAATGGGCGCGCATAATATCAAGCCAGAAAAGTTTGTTTTACAAATAATCGGCAAGCAGTGCGTGCTTTATTATCCTAAAAAAGATATGTCTATTGAGCTTAAAAACGTAAGCTGTAAAGCACAATAAAATACTATTAAAAAGGCACACAGCATTTATGCTGTGTGCCTTTATCATTTTTCTCTTGGTTTATAAGTCTTGATGCGGACCAAACACTTCGTAATGAATATGCTCGTTTTTAACACCGAGTGCCATTAACTGGCTTTTCACAAACGCCATAAACCCAGCGGGGCCACATAAGTAAAAATCGCCATTTGTAAGAGGTAACTGTGTTTTTATGGCAGTTAAGTCCATTAACCCTGTAAAATCAGCCCCTTCACTACTTTGATTAAACCACGTAATAGTTTGCAAGCTGTTATAAGCCATACTTAATTCATTTAAATAGTGTGCAAATGAGTGCTGCTGCGTATTTTCGCACGCATGTAAATACATAATATTTTGCTTAGGGTTATCGCTTAATAGCGTTTCGAGCATCGCAAGCATTGGGGTTTGCCCTACACCTGCTGAAATAAGTACCGCTGGGTTTTTACTATTTCGTAAAAAGAAATCACCTGCAGGCGGGTACAGTTCAACTATGTCACCTTGAGCTAGTGAGTGTAAATAATTAGACACCATGCCAGGCTTTGGCTGTAGCTCTTTTTTAACGCTAATACGGTAGTTTTTACCATTGGCTTTTTGTGAAATAGAATACTGGCGAATTTCTTCATATTCAGCGCCCGCTGGTTTAACTTTAATCCCTAAATACTGGCCTGGTTTATGGGTAATCACCGCTTTGCCATCTATAGGCGTTAGTGTAAAACTTGTTACTAGCTCAGATTCAACTTGCTTGTTGGTTATTTCAAATTGGCGCGTGCCCGCCCAACCACCGTGTTTATTTTTACTGTGCTCATATAAAGCCGCTTCTTCGGTAATACAAATATCAGCAAGCAGTGCATATGCTTCACGCCAAGCGTATTCTACATCCGGCGTAAACTGCTCTGGTATTAGCTCTTTTAAGGTGCCAATTAAGTGAGCACCAACAATGGGGTAGTGCTCTGGTAAAATATTTAAACTGGTGTGTTTATGGTTAATGCGCGCTAATGCCTCTTTTAACACCGCTAAGTTATCAATATTTTGGGCGTATGCCGCTAAGGCGTTAAACAAAGCAAATTGCTGGCGCCCAGTGTTTTGGTTGCTCATATTAAAAATATTTTTAAGCTCTGGGTTATGGCTAAATAGTCGCTTATAAAAATGATCGGTCACAACCGTGCCGGCTTGCGCTAATAACGGAACAGTGCTTTTAACAATCTCAATGGTTTTATCAGATAACATAATGTAGTCCTGTAGGTAAACTAACCACGGCGCCCATCAACACGACGGCGCGTTAATATAGGTGTGCAGTAAATTAAAAATAACAAAAAAGCCACTAACCACAGCAAGGCACTGATCTGCCAAGCAAAGTGTGGCGCAATAATTAAGGGGAGTATGGAGCGAGTAATAGCTGCCACCAGCACAAGCGCAAAAGCAACAGATATATATTTAGGTGTATTAAGCGTACGCCCTGTATGCCCTAGTGATACACGGGTCATCATGGCTAAAATCATCATCCCTATTGTGCCAATAGTGATAAGGTGGAGCGCATCTTTAAAATGTACTTCGCTTGTGTAAAAGCTCAGTGCAATCATCATTAAGCCAACACCTAAAGCAGAATAAGAAAAATGCAAAGACCATAATAAAGGCACTTTTAGCACGTTTGCATGCCACCAAAGTTTTGCTCGAATTAAGTGAAGCACAGCCACTATTGCAACAATGAATGCAGGGCTAATTGAGCTTAAAAATAATTTACTGATAAAAAATAAAGTAATTGCCAAAATTGATAAATACAGCAGTGCTTTATCAATTTTAGGAGTGCGTACTTGCTCGCTAAGCGCTAAGCCTTTAGCTGTAAAAAAAGGAATAACCCGCCCTGCTACAATGCCGACCAGTAAACTGACAACCAATACCGCAGTGTCAACCACAGCTAATGCAAGCTGCATGTTGTTATTTAAAACAAGGAGTAAATAAAGAGTATTAAGGGCGCACAACACGCTTGAAATAACTAAAAACGGGTAATTATTTTTACTGCGTGCTGTTATTAGCATATTAGCCAGTGCCGTAATTGCCCCTAGCCACCATGCTAGCTGTAGCACAGTAACAAGCCATAAGTTAGCATTAGCAAAATCAGCCAGCTTTATAAAAAACGCTAAACGAGCACTTATCCATACAAAAGTAAGCAGCATAAGTGCTTTGCCACTTATACTTTCAACGCCCGTCCAAGTTTGTGCCGCCGTAAGTAAAAAACCGACTGCTACCACTCCTGCAAAGCCAAATAGCATTTCGTGCGCGTGCCAAAGTGTGGCTGGCATGGGTAAGTGCCAACTAGCATAGCCCGTTAAAATAAGTAGCCAATACCCTATCGATAAAAATGCCAGCAAACCGCCTGCTAAAAAGTAGGGTCTAAAAGCAAGCATCCATAACGGCCATTTTGTTACGTGATGAATAGCTATGTGCGCTGGCATTGGCTCTGTTAAATTTAGTGGGCGCATTAGCGTACTTCCTGCCCTAAACCATGTTGCGCAACACAACGCAGCACATAACTAACTTTTAAAATAGCTGCCACTACAATCGTACTAATATGCGCTGATATTTGTACCTGCATCGAAAAGTACTCTGCGTACGGGTAACTAATTAAAATGCTCACAACCATACAAATAGCGCTAAGCCCTAATACTGCATTAGCAGTAAATAATAGCGATTTAAAAAATGCGCCTAACTCAACCTGGTTGTTTACATTATTTAGTGTAAGTGTGTTCATAACTACCTCAGTAACCATTAACGTCACTTAGCTATTACACATAGCGTGCCAATAAAATAAAACATTAATATTCAGTAAGTTAAATATAAACACTTTACAAATTGAGTCTTTATGACACACTCTAATTTCAATCATAAAAACACGAATAGGTCATTTTGACATGAATCAACAATTCAACCTTACCCAAGTGGCTTTAGAGCTTGCCCAAAGCACGCTGCACGAGCACAGCTTTGATCAATTATTGGCAACGGTTGAACGTGTAATACCTAGCGATGCCAGTGCGTTACTTATCGTGCAGGGCGAGCAACTTAAGCCCTTAGCCATCAAAGGTCTGATGCCCGACAGCCTTGGCAGGCGCTTTAAAATAGCAGAGCACCCTCGATTAGCGGCCATTTGTAGTGCAAACCACGCATTACAGTTTGCACACGACTGCCCCCTGCCCGACCCATACGACGGCCTGCTGCTGGCCAAAACGGGCGATATTCCTGTGCATGCCTGCTTAGGTTTACCCCTTTACGATAAAGGCACTTTGCTAGGCGTGCTTACATTCGATAGCTTAAACGCAAATGCCTTTTGCAGTATTAGCGCAGATACGCTCAGCACATTACAAACGCTGTGTAGTGCACATTTTAAAACGGCTCTGGAGCTTGCCCACTACAAACACCATGCACAGCATTCAAACGCCCTTGTGCAAGAGTTAACGCGTGATGCGCTTACTCGCGATGGCGGCGAAATTATTGGCCAAAGCCCTGTAATGCAAACGCTTAAAAATGAAATAAAACTCGTAGCGGCCTCTAATTTTAGTGTATTGGTGTTAGGAGAAACGGGCGTAGGAAAAGAGCTAGTAGCGCGTAATATTCACTTAAATTCTGCCCGAAAAGATCAACCGCTGATTCACTTAAATTGTGCTTCACTCCCCGAAAACCTTGCAGAGAGTGAGTTTTTTGGCCACGCCAAAGGCTCATTTACTGGCGCACAAAATGCCCGCCAAGGTAAGTTTCAGCTAGCTGATGGTGGCACGTTATTTTTAGACGAAATTGGTGAGCTACCATTGGCTATGCAAAGCAAATTATTGCGGGTGTTGCAAAGTGGTGAAATTCAAACCGTTGGTGAAGACACGCCAAAATATGTGGATGTAAGGGTAATAGCAGCCACTAATCGTGATTTAAAACATGAGGTAGCACAAGGTCGCTTTAGAGCCGATTTATATCACCGGCTAAGTGTTTACCCTATTACCGTGCCGCCACTTAATAAACGCGAGCACGACATAACTTTACTGGCTGGTTATTTTATTGAACAAACTGCCCGTAAATTAGGTATTAAACAATTAAAGCTAAGCACTGAAGCGCAAGTATTGCTCAACCAATACAGTTGGCCTGGTAATGTACGCGAGCTTGAACATGTTATTAGCCGCAGCGCATTAAAGGCTAAACAAAGCCAGTGGCAAAACCCAATAATAACAATTACAAGCGAGCACTGCGATTTAGCCCAACAACCAAACAACAACGCGCACGTTAGCACGCCAACTACCGCCCACATTGCCCATCATCAGCCCTTAAAACAAGCCGTTGAATCTTTGCAATTTACAGTTATAACCGAGCAACTAAAGCAGCATAATTATAACTGGGCAGCAACTGCAAGAGTGCTGGAACTCGACAGAGCAAACCTTGTACGCCTTGCTAAGCGTTTAGGTATTGAGGTTAAAAAAACTATTTAACGTGTGGCATGTTACTAAAGTAGGTTTTTAATAACGCAGCAAAGGCTTGCACTTTGGCCGTGCGGTGTACTAAATGGTGAGTAACCAACCAAGAGTCAAACTCCCAATGTAATTTGTCGTGCAATATAGGCACTACGTCGGGGTTATTTTCTATCGCGCTTTGGTGCAACCCCCCTATGCCTAAGCCTTTAATAACCGCGCGCGCCGCTTCTGAGGTTTCTGATACTCTTAATTTAATTTGCGACTGAGGAATAAACTCATCAACCCAGCTAAAGTACGGTACACGCGCATTAAACCCCGCAATACCCGATATAAAATTGTGCTGCTTTAAGTCATCTAAGGTTTTTGGCATGCCGTGTTTAGCAATATAACGTTTGTGGGCATAGAGGCCGGCCGATAGCTTAGCTAAGTGCTGCGCTATATAGTCGCCTTCATCAGGTTTAGGGCCTACACGTATTGCTATATGGGCTTGTCCGTGGTCAAGCCTTAGGCGCTTTTGCTCTAAAATCACTTCTAGCTGCACTTGCGGATGCAATGTTTGAAACTGCTCACACACGTTGCTTAGCATATCCATAAAACCACTTACGGTAGTCAGTAACAAGCTCCCTCTGAGCTCACTATCGGCTGCGGCAATGGCATTATGTAAACCTTCGAGTGAGTTATCTATTGCTTGTGCGGTTTCAAATAATTTTGCCCCGCTTTCGGTTACTTTATATCCGCGCGCATGGCGATGAAACAACCGTACATTTAAGTTTTTCTCTAAGTTATTTATGCGTCTCAACACTGTGCTATGGTGCACACTTAGTGCCTCTGCTGCGGCGGTCAAAGTACCTAGCCTTGCCACTTCAAAGGCAACTTTTACGTCTTGCCAGTCGTCAAATTTTATTGCCACGCTACCCGCCTTCTACTTATGTGCATATACGCACATAAGTGTTGCGTTTATTCGGGTTTTCTACAAGCAAAAATTTGCTACATTAGTGTCATACCCAACCAATAAAAGGTCTAAATTATGTCAGCACCAAAAATTATCGCGCTCGCGGGTAGCCTGCGTAAAGATAGCTTTAACCAAAAACTTATTAACGAAGCAGCTCGTTTTGCTCTGCAAACCGGTGCTGAAGTGGAAGTAATTACACTCGCCGAGTTAAATTTGCCATTATTTAGCGAAGACATTGAAGCGCAAGGCACACCTACCGATGCACAACTATTAAAAGATAAACTGCGTAATGCTGATGGTATTTTACTAGCAAGCCCAGAGTACAACGGCTCAATTACTGCTGCACTTAAAAATGCAATTGATTGGGCATCGCGAACTGAGCAAGGCGCAGTCCCCGCATTTCGCAACAAAGTAGTGGCGTTATTTGCTACATCACCGGGTGGTTTGGGTGGTTTGCGCGGCTTAAACCATGTACGCGATATTTTAAGTGGGATTGGCTCGTTAGTACTTGCCGATCAGCTCGCTATCCCATCTGCATTTACTGTATTTGACGAAGATGGAAAAATTAGCGACCCTACCACAGCAGAAAAAGTTAGCGTATTAACGCAGCAGCTCGTTTCTGTTGCTAGTAAATTAAGCTAATTTTTACGATTGTGTCGCTGCTAATTTAGCAGCGATAAAATCGGTGTGCGCTACATATAAAAGCCCAGCCACTTTGCGTATTACATACTCTTCTTGAGGGTCTATCTCTCCATCGGCATACGCCAATCGCCATAATAGCTCAATTATTTCAATGCGCTGCGCCGCACTGCAGTGATCGTTAATCTGCTTAGAAAATTGAAAGTAATCAATAGCCCCATCTAAGCTACCAGCGGCATTGTTGGTGAGCTCATCAACTTCCGATTCTGTTAAATTAAAGTATTTTTTTAAGGTTACAGTCAGGGTGTGTTGTTCATTATGGTCGAGCTTAGAATCAGCACGCATTACTTCAATAAGCAGCGCAGCAACCGCTGTTTTTAGATCATGCTGCTCTATGCTTGGCTGTTGCTCGTCAAAAGCGGCAAACAGTTGTTTTATTTGTTTGAACATCACATATTCTCTTTTTGGGTGTTAGACTTAACTTAAATACATCGCACTTAATGCTTTATTAATGGGTATTAAGTTCGCAAATTAAAGGATACATTTTTATGAAAGGCTTATACACACCGCATTTAGTTGTTGGCGCTGCATTGCTAGCCTTTTCTGGTATAGGGAGCGCCTTTGCAGAAGTGGGCGAAAAAGAAAAGTCATACGACTTTGATAACAAAGTACATTACTACCAAACCAAAATTGGTGAAGACAACTATAAAATAGAAATACAATCAGACGATTACAAACACTTTGCTAATCAAAGTATGTTTTTACTGCGCCACGCAGACAGATTATGCCGCGGCAGAACCTTTATGTTAAAAGTGCTTGAAGGCGTGCAAGAGTACGAACGTTTTCCTACTAAACCACGCGCTTATCAACCACCATTAAACGTTTTACTACAATGTGACGCACCCGAGAAAAAAGAAAAATAGTTTATTTTTCGTAGCCCCACGGCGCTGCTGGTGGAGTAATTGGTTTAGTTAAATCAAAGTCCACCTTAAATTCGCGCCCTTGGCGAATTAACCGATACGTAAATACCTCAGGATAAATATACATTTGCCATGTATTACCTGCCGACTGCGCTATCCCTTGTGCTACAAATAACTCTTTAGAGTATTGATCGGCTGGGAAAGACTGCATTTGTGCAAAACCCGCATCAAGGGTATGACCGCCATACATAGTTGAAGCATCGTCGCTGCCATCTTCATGGCGATGATCATGCTTTAAGCTCAAACCACTGCCCGTTTTAGTAATGATCCATGTACGCGATGCATCATCTCCCACATGAAATGGTACTTGTAGCTCGCTATCAGTACATTTGCGTACATGCATGATTAGTTTTTTATTCTCAAATGAGCTTGGGCCTTTTGCGTTATCTACGCTTACTTTGCCCTCAAACGCTTTACCACAATGCGCAGCTATATTATTAAAAAACGCATCGTGTGTTGGTATAGATACCAAAGGCGCAGGACGCGCGATAGCCGCTGATGAGGCAAGTAATAACGTTGCTGCCGTTAATAATTTCATAAAGTACTCTTATAATAGTTTTTTCATACCATAGCGGTTTAAGTTAATAATGGGAAATAGCTGCGACAAGTGGCTTTTCTGCTCTGTTTTTCATTAATGTTAAAAGTGAATAATGGAAGTCTTGAAAAATCACCTCACCCCATATTCGCGAATAAACACCAAAATTTGTATTATCTTGCACAGTCGTTTTTAAAGTTAAAATAGTATTGCCGCTTTTATCTTCACTTAACGCATACCCACCATAAAGAGGTGAAAAGTATTCGCCGCCTAGTTTTACGTGTTTATCGAGTGCATCATCGGGAATAGCATCAGGGTCTATCTCAAATCTATAAAGCATCTGTTTATTTGGCTGCCAATCCGTAATCACTTCTTTAAATTTAACTCCCTTTTGCCATTTACTCGTTCTAACAGCCCCAACCCCCGTAGCATTCATATTTGCCTCTAAAGGTTTAGGTACACCTATTAATTGGGTAAGCGAAAATGGCAATTCTTGTGGCTCTATTGTGCTTACATTAGCAAGCTGCTGCCATACACGATTTATAGGCGCTTCAATAACTATAGAGTTGGTGACTTCGTACGTTTTTGATAAGTGTAAATAATTTACCTCAATAGGTGAGAGCAATACAGGAAGCAAAGCTATTGAAAGTAAAGGCCTGTTAGCGTTTTTTGTTTGACGGTTTTTAATAAAGCCTGCCAGTAAACCACCCATACTTGCAAAGAGCATAAAGGCAGGCAAAGCCATTGCCACACAAATACTGCCTTCAAGCAGTGTAATAACGCTTACAAGTAAAAAAACAAAAATTGGCTGCCAAGCAATTGTCACCATTTGCCTTTTAGTTAATGTATTTGAGCTTTTAAATTCAAAATGAATACGAATATAGCCAATTGCAACGGGCACTAAAAACATAAATGAAATAGATACAAGGCTACTTAAATTATAAGTATCAAGCAGCTCCACAAACAGCCGCATAAATATGCCGTAAAGCGTACCAAGTAAAATACCAATTGATTTAGGAGATTGAATTTGCATTGTATTTCTTATTATTTGAGTAACCATTGAACCTAGCAGATGCGCTATTTCAGTTCAATTAAAATACATAAACCACTACTTAGACTAAAGGATAACAGCCTTGTTTTTACAATGTTTCACCAAATTAGAACACATAAAAAAACAAATCAACACACTGATTTTAAACAAAATATACTTTACATTTAAGAATGCCAACACAATGATTTAGCATAAAATAAAGCCATACACGACCTTTTGCCTATACATTCCTGAGTAAAAGCTGATCTACTCTGCTTGTTCACTATTCATTTGCTTTAACAAAAGCCGTATTAATAAATAAGCAACGAGTAACAGGAGGGACTATGTCAGTAACCCCAAAGGGTAACGAGCCAGAAAAAACAAGCGCATCCCACGTAGATGATGCCAACAGCTATCAAAATAAGCATAAAGCTAGTTCAGAGTTTAATACCCGCGACGAATACCTAGAGCACGAGCTGCAAATTATGCAGCCTAAGCGCTGGCGGCCTAATTTACCATTTAGAGACTACCGCTTTGAATTTGAAGACACGATTCCTGCCATGGCGGGCACCATTGGTAAAGTCGTTATGGTGGGTGCTATTGCCGCTACATTTGCAGCGCCCCTGGGTTTAAGCGATGCGTTTGTGTTAGAAAACGTACGCTATGAATTACTGATTGTTTCTATTTTTATTATTTTGTTTTCGGGCTTTATTTTACCTACCGCTAACTTAGCAGGTACTCATGGGCCACTTATTCCTCTTATTCCTATTGTGGTTGCCGCTGGTGGCCACCCTATGGCGTTTGGCTTACTGATTGGTGCCTTTGGCTTTATTTTAGCCATAACCAAAGGAGGGAGCTTGCTGGCACGCTTAACGAGTAAAGGCGTGTGCGGGGGCTTACTTATATATTTAGGCTTTATTGGCACAATTTCGCAGGTTAAAAAGCTGTTTGCATGGGCTGAGGCCATTGATATGGCGCACATTGCATTTATTGTTATTTTGGCGACCATTTTATTGTATGCGTTACTTGAGCACTTCAAAAAGCGCTGGTTAGCTGTGCCGCTTAGCTGCCTTATTGGCGGTGTGGTTGCATTTGCACTTGGTGCGCCGTTTGAATTTAATACCGCGCCGGGCTTACCAAATATGAACCCAGCTTATTGGTGGGGCGAGAACACAGGCTGGATGCTTGGCTTACCTACGCTTGAAAGCTTTGTGGTTGTGCTGCCGTTTGCGGTATTAGCTGTCGCTATGTGGTCACCGGATTTTTTAGGGCATCAAGTATTTCAAAAAATTAGTTACCCGCAACGCACTGAAAAAGTTCAAATGAACATAGACGACACCATGCTAAGCGCATCGGTTAGACAAACCTTTGGCTCGCTGGCCGGTGGTGCTAACTTTACCTCATCGTGGGGGACTTACATTGTCCCTGCCGCTATTGCTAAACGCCCTATCCCGGCGGGCGCCATTTTAACAGCCGTATTTTGTATTATTGCGGGTTTATGGGGCTACCCAATGGATTTAGCCATTTGGCAACCTGTGCTGTGTGTTGCGCTTATTGTAGGTGTGTTTATTCCGCTGCTTGAGGCGGGTATGGAAATGACACGCGAAGGTAAAACAACGCAATCGGCCGCTATTGTTGTATTTGCGTCAAGCTTGGTTAACCCTGCTTTTGGTTGGTCACTGACTATGCTGCTTGATAACTTAGGCTTAATTGGCTGTAAAAAGCGCAGTGCTAATTTAACTAAAATGAGCCGTTGGGTTATTCCGCTCATTATGTTTGTTATTTTAACTACCGTTATGGCTATTGTTGGTATGCTGCCAGGCATACCTGCGCTAATGGCAGATTTTAGACATTAATAATTAGAAAACTTAAACATAAAAAAAGCGCGGCTTATACTCAGCCGCGCTTTGTTTTCATATGTAATTAATAGCTTTTCGTTACTGCCAAGGGCGCTCAGCAGCAAGTTGTTTTTCAAACGCATCAATTTGTGGATTTAGCGTTTCGGTCACACCAATAAAATCTAAGCCACTTAATAAACGCTCTTTTACGTCTTTACGAATATCAAAACTAATTGGCGCAAACTTATCGCTTGTTAGTGTTTGGTTTTCAAGATCGATTTGAATGTTTATATCGTCGTGTTGCTCACTAAGTACAAACAATTGCTCAAGCGTATCAGCCGGTAGCGCAATGGCTAACATTTGGTTGTTGCCACAGTTATTAAAGAAAATATCAGCAAAGCTTTCCGCTAAAATTACTTCAAAACCATATTGCTTAAGCGCCCACGGTGCATGCTCGCGTGATGAGCCACAACCAAAGTTGTCGCGGGTTAATAATATTTGCGCGCCTTGGTAGCATGGGCGGTTTAAAATAAAATCAGGATTTAGTTCGCCGTTTTCTAGGTAACGCCAATCGTAAAACAGTGCTGCATCAAAACCATCACGGCTAGTTGATGTTAAAAACTGCTTAGGAATAATTTGGTCTGTATCTACATTGTTTTTATCAAGTGGGGCCATTAAGCCACTAAAAAATACGCTCATTAGGCTTCTCCTCTTATATCAACAAAGTGACCATGTATTGCAGCAGCGGCTGCCATTGCTGGGCTTACTAAGTGCGTACGCCCGCCACGGCCTTGGCGGCCTTCAAAGTTACGGTTAGACGTAGATGCACAGCGTTTGCCCGCTTCTAAGCGGTCGTCGTTCATTGCTAAACACATTGAACAGCCCGGCTCGCGCCACTCAAAACCTGCCGCTTTAAAAATATCTGCTAAGCCTTCGTCTTCGGCTTGCTTTTTAACAAGGCCAGAGCCCGGTACGATAAGTGCCTCAATGCCTGCTACTACTTGCTTGCCTTCAACAATTTTTGCCGCGGCACGTAAATCTTCAATACGGCTATTAGTACACGAACCAATAAAGACCGTATCTACTTTTGCGCTTGATAATTTATCGCCGGCTTTTAAGTCCATGTATCTAAGTGCGCTGCGTATAGCATCGGCTTTAATTAAATCTGGTTCTTGGTCAGGATCTGGTATGCATTCATCAACGCCAATTACTTGCTCTGGGCTGGTGCCCCACGTAATTTGCGGCTGAATGTCGTCAGCTTCAAGCTCAACACTCAAGTCAAACTCTGCGCCTTCATCTGATTTTAAGGTTTCCCAGTATTCAACTGCAGCGTCAAAGTCAGCGCCTTTAGGTGCAAATGGGCGACCTTTTAAGTAATCATACGTAATTTGATCTGGTGCTATTAAACCTGCTTTTGCACCCATTTCAATACTCATGTTACATAACGTCATACGGGCTTCCATTGAAAGTGCTTCAATGCCTTCACCACAAAATTCAGCAACATAACCTGTACCGCCAGCTGTACCTAACTTACCAATAACCGCCATAATTAAATCTTTAGAGGTTACTGTTGGGCGAAGCACACCATTAATTTGAATTTTTAACGATTTTGCCTTTTTTTGCTGTAGCGTTTGCGTTGCTAATACGTGCTCAACCTCAGAAGTACCAATACCGTGCGCTAATGCGCCAAACGCGCCATGCGTAGAAGTATGGCTATCACCACATACAATGGTAGTACCAGGCAGGGTAATACCTTGTTCTGGCCCCATTACATGCACTATGCCTTGGTTAATTGAGTTTAAATCGTAAAGTACAATGCCAAACTCTTTACAGTTAGCATCAAGTGCCATTAACTGGTTTTTAGATACTTCGCTTGCTGCATCAAGTGATCGGCTTTTAGTCGATACGTTATGATCCATTGTTGCAAAGGTTTTTTCTGGGCAACGTACCGTACGGTTTTTTTCACGTAGGCCTGCAAAAGCCTGTGGTGATGTCACCTCGTGTACTAAATGACGGTCAATATAAAGTAAATCAGTTTGCTCGTTTATGCTGGCAACGGTATGTGCTTGCCAAATTTTGTCGTATAACGTTTGGGCCACTTGCTAATTCCCTACTTTGTTAAGTCGCAGCATAACGGTGCTGCGATTTATATATTAAATACGTGAAACGATGGCAGCTGCCACATCGCTTGTGCTGTATCCACCTTGTGGGTAGATATCTGGCGTGCCAACGCCTGCTTCTACAGCTTCGGCTACGGCTTTTTCAATGGTGCGCGCAGCTTCGTCTTGGCCTAATGAGTAACGTAGCATAAGTGCAGCACTTAAAATTTGCGCAATCGGGTTTGCAACCCCTTTACCGGCAATATCTGGCGCTGACCCGCCAGCAGGCTCATACAAACCAAAGCCCGATTGATTCAAGCTTGCCGATGGTAATAAGCCCATTGAGCCTGTAATCATTGCACACTCATCTGACAAAATATCACCAAATAAGTTATCGCAAAGTAGCACGTCAAACTGGCTAGGCTGTTTAACTAATTGCATAGCTGCGTTATCTACGTATATGTAATCTAGGCTGACTTCTGGGTAGTCTTTGCTTACTTCGGTAACTACTTCACGCCATAATACGCTTGATGCAAGCACGTTTGCTTTATCAACCGACGTTACATGGTTGCTACGTAATTTTGCTGCTTCAAAGGCAAAACGGGCAATGCGTTCAATTTCTTTACGCGAGTAAGTTTGTGTATCAAATGCAGCTTCTTCAGCGCCTTCGCCGCTTCGGCCTTTTTCACCAAAGTAAATGCCGCCAGTAAGTTCGCGTACACATAAAATATCAAAGCCTTTTTCGCTAATATCTGCACGTAATGGCGATGCTGCGCTAAGCGCCGGTAAAAGCTGTGCTGGGCGTAAGTTACAAAACAAACCAAAGTGCTTACGAAGCGGTAAAAGCGATGCACGCTCAGGTTGCTCGTTAGGTGGTAGGTTTTCCCATTTTGGGCCACCTACTGAGCCAAATAAAATGGCATCGGCGTTTTCACACGCACTTAGCGTTTTTGGTGGTAATGCTTCACCAAATTCGTCAATAGCTGCGCCACCAATAGCATGATGCTGACGGTTCAGGGTAAAACCAAACTTATTGCTTACAGCATCAAGTACTTGCTCTGCTGCTGCCATTACTTCTGGGCCAATACCGTCGCCTGCTAATACGGCAACGCTGTAGTTTGTTTTACTCATCCTGCTTTCCTTTGTTGTTTTAAATCAGACACTTTTTGTGCACGATAAATTAAGTTGTAAACACGGATCATGGCGCGTACCGACGCCTCTACCACATCCGCAGCAATACCCGCACCGTGATAAGGGCGGCCATCGTATTTAGCAATAATGTTTACTTGACCAAGCGAGCTTGCGCCTTGGCCAGTGGCTTCTAAATTGTATTCAATCATTTCAACGCTCATACCGGTTAAGCGCTCAATAGCCGCAAATGAGGCTTCAACAGGGCCATTACCTGTAGCAGCTTCTTGTTTTGCTTCGCCATCAATTAACATCCCAATGGTAGAGCTGGCTACCGACTGTGAGTTAGACGCTGAGTTTACAAACTCTAATTGGTATTTTTCGTCTTTGTCGTTAATTTGATTAAAGTAAATCATGGCTTCAAGGTCGTAATCGTATACGGTACCTTTTTGATCAGCTAACGCTAAAAAGCTCTCGTATAAGCTGTCCATATCGTAGTCAGCTTTTTGATAACCTAACTCTTCTAAGCGGTGCTCAATAACATGACGGCCCGAACGCGAGGTCATATTTAATTGGTTATTTGGCACACCGACGCTTTCTGGCGACATAATCTCATAAGTATTTTGCGCTTTTAATACGCCATCTTGGTGAATGCCCGAGCTATGTGCAAAGGCGTTTTCGCCCACAATAGCTTTATTTGGCTGTACCGGCATATTGCATATTTTTGCCACTTGGCGAGATGCGCGATAAATTTCTTCGCTTTTAATATCGGTGTGTACGTTTAAGTGGTCTTTGCGCATTTTCATGATCATCGCCACTTCTTCAAGCGAGCAGTTACCCGCACGCTCACCAATACCATTTATTGTACATTCAATTTGGCGAGCACCGGCTTGTACCGCGGCTACCGAGTTAGCTACAGCTAAACCTAAATCGTTATGACAATGTACACTTAAACGCGCTTTATCTATATTCGGCACGTTATTCATTAAATGGCGGATCATTGCGGCGTATTCGTCTGGCGTTACAAAGCCAACGGTATCAGGTAAATTAATAGTAGAGGCACCGGCGTTAATTGCCTGCTCAACAATTTTACATAAATCCCAGTGCGGCGTACGCCCTGCATCTTCACACGAAAACTCAACATCATCAGTGTAGTTACGCGCTAATTTAATTGATTTAACCGCCATGGCCGTTGCATCGTCTAGGCTCATACGTAATTTGTGTTCAAGGTGCAAAGGGCTTGTGGCGATAAAAGTATGAATACGGCTTTGCTGTGCTGTGCGAAGTGCTTCACCACAGGCTTCAATGTCTTTTGCTACTGAACGTGCTAAACCACAAATAATTGGGCCTTTAACCTCGGTTGCAATACGTTGCACCGAGCGAAAATCAGCGGGGCTCGAAACCGGAAAACCCACTTCCATCACATCCACGTTCAAGCGGCTAATAGTATGCGCTAGCTGAATTTTATCGTCTTCTGTAAGGCTTGCTTTAAGTGCCTGCTCGCCATCACGTAAGGTGGTATCAAAAATCCATACTTTATCTTTGTCTTGCATAACTGCCCCTCATTCCTCTGTTACCCAAATTTCAATTTATCCCAGCCGCGAGATAATAAAAAACCCCGCAATTGCGGGGTTTTTAGTGTTTAACTCGATGCAAACACACTAATCCCCGCTCACTGACCATAGCAGTAAGAGGTTAAGTTTTAGTGTAATTAAACGAATATTTTGCATCTTGTTTCTTGTGTGTGTGTTCAGTGAGGCCTATTTTTAACATTACAAAGCAGTTGGTGCAAGCATAAATATTCCAAACAAAGGAATAAAAACCCCACATTGAAGAAATTTATATACCTAAAAATAGCATATTCAGGTTTTATAAATCACACAGATACACTTTTTAGCTTAAATTAATGTGTTGAGTAAACTTGCGTGCTTAGATTAACTTATTGCTAATTTTTTAAGCTAAACCTGATTATTTGTTTCACGAATATAATGACCTGCACCGCGGGTAATATAACGCAGCTGCCAAATAACCCGCTCAATGAGTTCTTCGCGTTGTTGACCTTCTATATCAAGTGCTTCAGCGCCGGCATTAAATACCAGTGTTACCATGGCTTCGGCCTGAATATAAGCATGGATTGAATCGCACTTGGTTTCGCTTTCTAAATAATGCGCAAGCTCTAAAATAAAGTGTTTTACCTCACGCGCTACGGCGGCTCTAAAGGCTTTTGAGGTGCCAGAACGTTCTCGCAGCAGTAATCTAAATTGGTTGCTTGAGTTATCAATAAACTCCATAAAGGTAACAACCGAGGTATTTATTACGCTACCACCACTGGCTATACGTCTGCGAGCTTGGCGCATAAGCTGGCGAAGGGTTAAGCCTGCTTCGTCGACCATGGTTAAACCTAGCTCGTTCATATCTTTAAAGTGGCGATAAAAAGAGGTGGGGGCAATACCGGCTTCGCGGGCAACTTCGCGTAAGCTTAAATTAGAAAAACTATGATCAGCACTAAGCTGATTAAATGCCGCCTCAATTAAGGCTTGTCGTGTTTTTTGTTTCTGTTGTGCTCTAACACCCGACATCCACAGCTCCCTGAGTAATTTTATATGAAGTTTTAATGATAATTAGCCGAATTGTCTAGTCTAATACTTGACGCCAAGAGATTGAAACACTATTTTAGCTTACAGTTGTACGCTGAGAGTAAAAACGATGAATAAACCACCGATTATTTGGACAAACGTCCTATTTTTTAGCCTAACCTTTTTGGCGGCTGTCACACTTGTACCTTGGTACGGCATTAGTTACGGATTTACCAGCGCGCATTGGATTGCATTTGTAGGCTGTATGTTTTACGCAGGCCTCTCTATCACTGCCGGATACCACCGATTATGGGCGCATAAAGCCTATAACGTACACCCTGCAATAGAATTTATTTTTGCCCTTGGTGGCGCATTTGCTTTGCAAAACAGTGCGTTGCACTGGAGTAGCGATCACCGTATACACCACGGCCAAGTAGATGACCCAGTAAAAGACCCTTACGCCGCAACTAACGGCTTTTGGTACAGCCATATTGGCTGGATGCTACGTGATTACCAAGGCGACAGTTATAACGATTACAGTAATTGTCGCGATTTACAGCGCAATAAAATTGTTATGTGGCAGCATAAACACTACTTAAAGCTTGTTATAGCTATGAATGTCGGTTTACCGCTTGTGCTTGGTTTATTAGTAGGCGATGTGTGGGGTATGCTACTACTTGCAGGTTTATTGCGCTTAGTATTGAGCCAGCACTTTACCTTTTTCATTAATTCATTGGCTCATATTTGGGGCTCACGCCCATACACTGAGAAAAACACTGCGCGCGATAATGGCTTTTTAGCACTATTTACTTATGGCGAGGGTTACCATAACTTCCACCATATTTTTGCAAGCGATTACCGTAACGGTATTAAGTGGTTTCATTACGACCCAACTAAATGGATGATTCGCTCTTTAGCAGCGCTCGGTTTAGCCAGTAAATTAAAGCGCACCCCGGTTGAGCGCATAGAAAAAGCCAAAGCCGAAACGCTAATGAGTAAAACGCAAACGCGCCTTTCAAAATTGCCTTTAGCGCAAGATAAGCTTACATTATTACAACAAGAGTACGATTTACTGCTGAAAAAGCTGCAAAATTACTGTTCACTACAAAAACAAGTGTTAGAAGCTAAAAAAAATAACATGGCAAAGCAGTGTGAACAGTCAGCATTAATGACACAATACCATGAGCTGGAAGCCGCCTGGGAAAATCAAAAACAGGCATGGCTAGCACTTAATGCGAGGTTATTAAAAGCCTCTTTTAATTAATTTAGGAGTGGCTGTGGCCAAACAACCAGAACAAAAAAAAGCACCCGTAGTTTACCAATATGACGCAATAATTATTGGTACGGGCCCTGGCGGTGAAGGCACTGCCATGAACCTATCTAAAAACGATAAAAAAGTAGCGGTTATTGAGCGCCAACAAGCGGTTGGCGGTGGCTGTGTACATTGGGGAACAATTCCTTCAAAAGCATTACGCCACTCGGTTAGCCGCTATATTGAATACAAAGCAAACCCACTTTTTAATGTTGGCGAGCGCCCTAGCCGCTTAACGTTTCCTGATATTTTAAGCCATGCAAGTTCTGTTATTTCTAAGCAGTCAAACTTACGTAGCAGCTTTTACGACCGTAACCGCATTCATATGTACCAAGGCGATGCGAGCTTTGTAGATAAACACACGGTTGAAATTAAGCGCCTTGATGGCTCAGCAGAGCGTATTACCGCTAAAACCATTGTAATTGCTACTGGCTCGCGCCCATACCGCCCACCTGAGGTCGACTTTAGCCATTCACGTATTTACGACAGCGATACTATTTTAGGCCTAGAGCACGACCCACAACGTGTACTTATATACGGTGCGGGTGTTATTGGCTGCGAATACGCTTCAATCTTTAAAGGCTTAGGCGCTAAGGTAGATTTAGTAAACACACGCGACCGCTTATTAGCCTTTATGGATGCAGAAATTTCTGACGCACTTAGCTACCACTTTTGGAACAGCGGTATTGTTATTCGTCATAACGAAGAGTTTGACCGTATAGAAACGCGCTCAGATTGCGTTGTAATGCATTTAAAATCGGGCAAGCGTGTAAAAGCCGACTGTATTTTATTTGCTAACGGGCGCACAGGTAATACCGATACGCTAAACCTTGAAGCTATTGGTTTAAAAGCCGATGGTCGAGGCCAGCTTAAAGTCAACGAAATGTACCAAACTGAGGTAGATAACGTTTACGCAGTAGGTGATGTAATTGGCTACCCAAGCTTAGCGAGTGCAGCATTTGATCAAGGCCGTATAGCTGCCGATGCTATTGCCTGCGGTAATTGCGAAGATAAGCTAATTATAGATATACCGGCCGGTATTTATACCATTCCTGAAATGAGTTCGGTAGGTAAAACAGAGCAACAGCTAACCGCTGCAAAAGTACCGTATGAAGTTGGTCGTGCTCAGTTTAAGCACTTGGCTCGTGCGCAAATTGCGGGTACAGAAGTTGGTAGTTTAAAAATATTGTTTCACAGTGAAACAAAAGAAGTACTTGGCGTGCATTGCTTTGGTGAGCGTGCCTCAGAAATTGTTCACATTGGCCAAGCCATTATGGAACAAAAAGGGGCAGGCAACACTGTTGACTACTTTGTAAATACCACATTTAACTACCCAACGATGGCAGAAGCCTACCGTGTTGCGGCATTAAATGGATTAAATAGGTTATTTACTTGACCCGATTACTACACAGCAAAAAGCCCGCTAATTAGCGGGCTTTTTAATAGCTATTAATACTACGGTTGTTATTTGTGGTATTGCGCGCTTAGCTCATGTACTGCATTAATAAATACACCGGCGTTTTCTGGGTCTACATCTGGTGTAATACCGTGGCCTAAGTTAAATACGTGGCCATCACCTCTGCCAAAGTCTTCTAAAATAGTGCCTACTTCTTGGCGGATACGATCAGGCGTACCGTGAAGCATTGACGGGTCCATATTACCTTGCAATGCAACTTTATCGCCTACACGACGTTTAGCGTCGCCAATATTAATAGTCCAATCAAGACCTACTGCATCACAGCCTGTTGCTGCAATTGCTTCAATCCACTGGCCACCATTTTTGGTAAATAGCGTTACCGGTACTTTACGGCCGTCGTATTCGCGAATTAAACCATCAACAATTTTATGCATGTATTGCAGTGAGAATTCGTTGTAATCGCGCGGGCTTAATACGCCGCCCCACGAGTCAAATACCATTAACGATTGCGCACCAGCTTTTACTTGTGCGTTTAAGTAATCAATGACTGAATCAGCTAGTTTATCTAGTAATAAATGTAGTGTTTGCGGCTCTGCAAACGCCATTTTTTTAATTTTACCAAATACTTTACTGCTTCCACCTTCAACCATGTAAGTTGCTAGTGTCCACGGTGAACCCGAAAAGCCAATTAGTGGCACTTCGCCTTTAAGTTCACGGCGAATAGTACTTACTGCGTTCATTACATAGCCAAGCTCGTCAGTTGGGTCTAGCTTAGGAATCTTTTTAACATCAGCAAGTGACGAAATAGGGTTTTCAAATTTAGGGCCTTCACCGGTTTCAAAGTACAAACCTAAACCCATAGCATCGGGAATAGTTAAAATGTCACTAAATAAAATAGCAGCATCTAACGGGTAACGGCGAAGGGGTTGTAGTGTTACTTCACACGCAAGCTCAGCATTACGGCACAGGCTCATAAAATCGCCCGCTTGTGCACGTGTAGCACGGTACTCTGGTAAATAGCGTCCTGCTTGGCGCATCATCCATACCGGTGTTACATCAACGGGTTGTTTTGCAAGTGCACGTAAATAACGGTCGTTTTTTAATTCGCTCATAGCGTAAATAATCCTGAGGCTTATAGAAATTGTTCAAGATTGTACCACCATATTCTCCGGCTCTCTATCGCTAAGCTCGTAAAACATGTGTTACAGCTAACAGAACCTAGTTTGTTGCTTATTTAGTCACATTTGAGTGTTAAATAACCAAAAAGAACTAACAATAAAAACTTTTTGTTAATATGTTTGCAACATAACAAAAACCTTGGTATTGTTTGTCCCGCGTTAACAAGAACAATAATAAAAATCTTAAACAACAATAACAAAAATATTTATAATAAAAATAACAAAAATCTTCTATAACAATAAGAAAGCTTGTATTAACAGGCCAAAACAAGAAATTAAGCCACCTTAACCGGTGGTTTTTTCTTGCCTGCAATAAAATAATAATTTACCTACAATAAATACACACATGCACCAGCTCATACCTTTTACTTGTTGATATACACTTAAATAAAATATATCTTGATGTATAAGAAAATTTAAATTTAACCATAAAAGTGACCCAGCTTAGGAGAACAGTAATGCTGACGCGCGTAGAGAAAGCTCAACAAAAATGGGGTGGTAGCCATACTGTCATTGATAAATGGTTAAACGAGCGCCAAGAGTTAATTGTACTTTATTGTAAAATGGCTGGGTTTTCGCCATACGACAAAAAAGATCACGCCTTACCAGAGCCAGAACAAATTCAATCATTTTGCCAAATTTTAATGGATTACTTATCTGCCGGCCATTTTGAAGTGTACGATGACATTGCAAAAGCCTGTGAAAGCAAAGGCCTTGAAAGCCAAGAGCTGGCAAATACAATTTACCCGCGTATTTCTAGCACAACAGATATTGCTTTAGATTTTAACGATAAATACGCAGAAGTAGATAAAGAGGACTTATTAGCAGAGTTTGATAACGATTTGTCGGTACTTGGCGAAACGTTAGAAGCGCGTTTTGAACTAGAAGATGAGCTAATAGATAATTTGTTTTCTAACCACACAGATTAATAAAATAGCCAACAAAAAAGGGACCGTTATGGTCCCTTTTTGCGTTATAAGCTACCGCTTATTGCGCAGGTGCTTCGTCATCTTGTATTTCAAGTAGTTCTACTTCAAAAACAAGCGTTGAGTTAGCTGGAATTTTACCTAGGTCACGATCGCCGTAAGCAAGTTCAGAAGGAATAGTGAACTTGTACTTAGACCCTACTGACATAAGCTGTAAACCTTCAGTCCAACCTGCAATTACACGGTTAAGAGGGAAAGTAGTTGGCTCGTTACGCGCATAAGAGCTATCAAACTCAGTGCCGTCTAATAAAGTACCTTTGTAATGTACTTTAACTACGTCTGTTGCTGCTGGCTTTTCGCCTTCGCCTTCGCTAAGTACTTCGTACTGTAGACCTGACTCAGTTACTGTTACGCCTTCTTTTTTAGCATTTTCTTCTAGGTATTTTTTACCTGCTTCTTTGCTTTTTTCAGACTCAACTTTAGCTTTAGCTTCTTGCTTTGCACGCACTGATGTATCTAGCTCAGTTAGCACTTCACGGATTTTTTCTTCATCGATTTTTGCATTACCAGCAAGCGCGTCTTCAAAACCACGAATTAATAGTGCTTGGTCTAGTTCAATACCAATCTCTGATTTATCAGCTAGGTCTTTATTTAAAAAGTTACCTACTGATGCACCAATACCGTATGCTTGTTGCTGCTCTACAGTGTCTAATTTAACTTCAGCTTGTTCTTGTTTTGCTTCTTGATTACAAGCTGTAAGCGCTAAAACCGACGCTGCAATCAATGACAATCTAATCGTCTTTTTCATTTTAAATCTCCGACACACTTTGCAGTTGTCATTTATTGTATTATTACTAGTTAAAGATTAACGGCCTACATGATAGGCTGCTTGTTTAATAACTAACTAAATTAAAACCTAACCTATTATAGTGATTAGACAAACACCCTAGGCCTTCAACGTGACCTAGTCTAACCTCTCAGTCACTAAGAGTTAAGAGGAAATACCTGTAATATGTCGATATTTCGTACTTTTTTAATCGCTTTTAGCTGTTTATTAGCCCTAGCTTGTAGCGATCAAAAACAGCAAGCTGCACAACGCTTTGAACACGCAGCACAGGGTGCGTTTTCCTCGGCAGTATCTAACGATGGTAAATACAGCCTAGTCTCCTCCATTCACCATGGGGTCGCCCTGTGGGATAATCAACAGCAGGTGCTAAAATATCAATGGTTTCAACAGCAATCACAAGAAAGCCTAGTATATGCTGTGGCTATTGCCTTTGATAATAGCGTGGCCGTTACCGCCGAAAAAACCACCTTTGCCGTGTGGGATATTAGCAGCGGCGAAAACCGCGGCTATTATAAAATTCAACAAGCCACTATTCGCGATATTGCGATAAGTAACCAAGGCCGCAGTGTTTTATACGGCAGAAGCGACGGCGTAGTGGTATTTTTAAACCTAGAAACCGGACGCCGCATTGAGTTTTTAGGTCACCAAGACAAAGTAAACACCGTTGATTTATCGCCTAATGGGCGCTATGCCTTAAGCGGCTCAAACGATTACGTTGCTTATTTTTGGGATACACGTACAGGGCAAGTAATTCATCGCTTTAATCACCCGACGCGTGTTACCCAAGTAACCCTAGACCCACAAGGTCGCTACGCATTTACCGCAGATAGTATGAAGCAAGCACATGTATGGAAGCTGACTACAGGTGATCTTGTGAGTAAACTGGCGTATATTGCGCGTCAGAAAATTTTTACTGCGGTACGCTTTAACGAACAAGGTACATTGCTGGCCACAGGCTCGCCCAATAAGCGCGTTGATTTATGGCAGTTACCCAGCGGAGAGAAAATTCAAACTTGGCAAGTCACACCACGTGAAGGCAGTAAGCCTAAATCGGCTGTGGTGCTAGATGTAACGTTTATAGATAACGGCAAGTCGTTGTTAACCGAGAGCTCGAGCGGAATTGCAGAGCACTTTACAATACGAGAAGCAAATGAACACAATTGAAAATCGTTTAATGGAGCTTGAGGCAAAAGTTGCTTTTCAAGACGAAACAATAGAAATATTAAATGACGAGCTAAAAGCACACCAACAGCAGCTTGCAAAAATGAAGCGCCAAACTGAGTTACTAGCAGAAAAACTTAAAGAAGCGCAGCAGCCGTCGTTAATGTCGCAAATGCAAGAGCCGCCTCCGCCACATTACTAAGGGGGTAAAAAATAAAACCGGGTTAATCGCCCGGTTTAAATACACCAATTACTTGTTCAAATTGGCGAGTAGATGCCTGAACAGCGTTATCGGGTTGCGCCATTTTGTGGCCACATTCTACACACTCTACTTTTTCAACATCATGTTCTCTGTACAGCATCATGGTATCCATGGCTTTACACTCAGGGCACGATGCACCAGCAATAAATCGCTTCTTTTGTCTCACAACATTTTTCCTGTGGTTTGAACTGCACATATTTTATCGTATAACTTCCTATGTTGATACGCTTGATAAGAGCAATACGTTCTATGGTATGATAGCGCCAACTTAACCAGGGCACAGTAAAGTAACGCATTCATGATCCAAATCTCAGAAATAGAACTACTTCGTGGCGGAAAAGCCTTATTAAAAAATGCCTCGGCTACTTTATTTCCACAGCACAAAGTGGGCTTAGTTGGCGCTAATGGCTGTGGTAAATCTACCTTATTTAGTTTATTAAAATCTGAGCTGCAACTCGATGCGGGTGATTGCAATATACCTAAAGATTGGTCTATTGCTTCTGTAAAACAAGAAACCCCAGCCCTTGAAATAAGCGCCATTGATTATGTACTTCAAGGTCACCCTGAATACTATGCGTTGCGTATTGCCCTGCGTGATGCTGAGCAAACAAACGATGGTGACACCCAAGCCAAAGTACATATTCAGCTTGAAAATATTAAAGGCTACAGCATAGAGTCAAAAGCGGGCGAATTACTGCACGGCTTAGGCTTTGCTAATCACCAAATAGAAAACCCTGTAAGCGCGTTTTCTGGTGGTTGGCGTATGCGTTTAAACCTTGCACAAGCACTTATTCGCGATGCCGACTTACTATTACTCGATGAGCCTACCAACCACCTTGATTTAGATGCCGTTTACTGGCTTGAGCGCTTTTTACGCGCCTACACAGGCACCTTGGTACTTATATCTCATGACCGCGAGTTTTTAGACGCCGTGGTTGATCAAATTTGGCATGTCGATAAACAGCTTATTAATGTGTACAAAGGTAACTACTCACAGTTTGAACGCCAAAAAGCAGAGCGCTTGTTACAACAACAAGCAATGTTTGAAAAACAACAAGAGCAAATTGCCCATCTTGAGCAGTTTATAACTCGCTTTAAAGCCAAAGCCAGTAAGGCCAAACAGGCACAAAGCCGTGTTAAAGCACTCGAACGTATGGAAAAGCTGGCACCTGCACATGCCGACTCACCGTTTGACTTTGAATTTGCCGAGCCAACAGCCCTGCCTAACCCGCTAATGACCCTAGATAAAGCAAAAGCAGGTTATGGCGATGTCACTATTTTAAATAATATCGCGCTAAACCTAGTTCCTGGCAGCCGTATTGCGTTACTCGGTCGTAACGGCGCGGGTAAATCAACGCTTATAAAGCTATTAGCGGGCGAGCTTGAGCCGCAAGCAGGTAAAGTGGTTCAACACCATGGCTTAAATATAGGTTACTTTGCGCAGCACCAACTTGAATCGCTTGATTTAAAAGCCAGCGCAGTGACCCATATTCAACGTTTAAACCCACAGGCCACAGAGCAATCATTGCGTGATTTTTTAGGTGGCTTTGCATTTATTGGCGATAAAGCACTTGAACCCGTGGCACCGTTTTCGGGCGGTGAAAAAGCCCGCTTAGTACTAGCCATGTTGGTATATCAAAAACCCAATTTACTACTACTTGATGAGCCAACTAACCACCTTGATTTAGAAATGCGCCACGCGCTAGTAATGGCACTACAAGGCTTTGAAGGCGCCATGGTTACCGTATCGCACGATCGCCATATGCTTAAAAACACCGCCGATGAATTTTATTTAGTCGATGATGGCAAAGTCACTCAGTTTGGTTACGATTTAGACGCGTATTACCAATGGTTACTCAATGCCAATAAAGAAGCCGCTAAAAGCCAGCAACCTGACGAGCCAAAAGCAAATCCAAGCGTTAACCGTAAAGAGCAAAAGCGCCTAGAAGCTGAGTTTAGAAAAGCCATTCAACCGCTTAAAAAGCAAATTGAAAAGCTTGAAAAGCAGCTCGATAAATTTACTGCAGAGCTTAGCGAAGTTGAAGTAGCCCTTGGCGACAACACACTCTACAACGACGATAACAAAGCCCAGTTAAAAGAGCTAATTGCTAAGCAAGCAACGCTTACCCCTAAAGTAAACGACACTGAAGAAGAGCTACTGATGGCGCTTGAAGAAATGGAAGAAAAAGAGCAGGCCTTTGCCGATGAACTTGCTCAATAAAAACGACTTTTGGCAATTTGCCTGCGCTTTGTACGCAAAACCAGAGCAACAACAAACCTTGCTGGCACTGCAAAACCAGCAAGGTAAAAACGTTAATCTGTGCTTATTTTTGCTGTACTTAGATTCACTTAAGCTAAGTATTAATGCCGAGCAGCTCAGTGCGTTAATAGCGTCTATTAATGAGTTTGATACGCAAGTACTTAAGCCACTGCGCGCCGCTCGTCGTTATTTAAAAGCCAATCAAGAAAGTATCAGCGACTATGCAAAAATACGCCAAGAGCTATTAAGCGCCGAGTTAAAGCTTGAAAAGCAACAACAGCAAATACTAATTGATACAGCGAATAAACTTAGCTTTTTAGAAGCTGTAAAGCCAAACAATATTGAGCTGTATGTGAAAGCCACTTAGGCTGTCAGTTTTTATACCCTCTTCTAAATGTTCATTCTATTTTCTTTGTGCAAAAAATCTTTAAGCCAATTAATCACAAAGAGGGTTAGAGGCGCTGCACTTTTAGAGGAAAATAAAAGCCAAGCTAATATCACTAGAAATATAAGCTTAGGCGCTGTTGGCTCGTGGCTATCTTTCTCATTTGCTTCTCATTCTTTTCTCTTTGTGCAAAAAATCTTTAAGCCAATTAATCACAAAGAGGATTAGAGACGCTGCGCTTTTAGAGGAGAATAAAAACCAAGTTATTATTGCTAAAAATATAAGCCTAGGCGCTGCTGCCTTGTGGCTATCTTTTCTCATTCACTTCTCATTTCCTTCTCTTTGTGCAAAAAACCTTTAAGCCAATTAATCACAAAGAGGATTAGAGACGCTGCGCTTTTAGAGGAAAATAAAAACCAAGCTAATATCACTAGAAATATAAGCCTAGGCGCTGTTGGCTCGTGGTTATCTTTTCTCATTTACTTCTCATTCTTTTCTCTTTGTGCAAAAAATCTTTAAGCCAATTAATCACAAAGAGGATTAGAGACGCTGCGCTTTTAGAGGAAAATAAAAGCCAAGCTAATATCACTAGAAATATAAGCCTAGCCTCTGTTGGCTTGTGGCTATATTTTCTCATTTACTTCTCATTTTTTTCTCTTTGTGCAAAAAATCTTTAAGCCGATTGATTCTTCAAAGCCTATAGGCGCTGTAGTAGGAACTGAATAGCCCCTAAAACATGATCTACATCAACTTTACTTGGTTACTTTTTCCACGCAGGGGAATAGTTTGATCTCGATCACATTATGCTTTGCAAAGTCACTTTATGATGTCTCCATCAACTGAACGAGGAGATTAATCATGAACGTATTCTTTAGAGACTTTTTTAGCGACCCTGTTTTATTTATGTCTTTTGGGATTTTAGGCGTCGTGATTTCTCTTTGCCTATTTTACGCTTTTTACTTTATTAAAAAAATTAGCGAGGCTGAAGTTCCCGAGCATCATTAAGCACGACGCACAAAGCGCCTACTCAGGTTACTGATTAGGCGCTTTTTATTTTATAAAGCGAAAAATTTGGTACACTAACGTTTCGTTTTTTTCATAGTGCGTAGTACAAACATGATCAATAAGTTTAAACCAGCATGGTGGATGACCAATCGTCACGTTCAAACCATAATGCCGCGTTTTTTCCGTCCATTTCACAATACGTCCTACGAACTTGAGCAACTTGATACGCCCGACGGCGATTTTATTGAACTTGCATGGTCGCTGCCTCATAACGAAAACGCTCCCCTTGCTGTGGTTTTACATGGCCTTGAAGGCAACATAAATAGCTTTTATGCCAAAGGCATGATGAAAGCCTTAAAAAAGCAAGGCTATGCCGTAGTACTTATGCACTTTAGAAACTGCTCAAGCGAAGTTAACCGCTTACCGCGTGCTTATCATAGTGGTGATACCGCCGACTTAGCTTTTTTTATAAATCATTTAAGGGAGCAATTTCCCAGCCGCCCGATCATGGCTCTTGGTTTTTCGTTAGGGGGCAATGTACTGGCTAAATACCTAGGCGAAGAGCGCGAAAACTGCCCCTTAAGTGCTGCAGCCGTGGTCTCGGCTCCTTATGATTTATCATCATCAAGCGATGTTATTCGTAAAAGCTTAGGCAAAATTTACCAAAAGTATTTGCTCGATAGAATGAAAAAATCAATGCAGCGTAAATTGCCACAAATCAAGCAGCAAATACCTATTACCTCTGAGCAGTTAATGAAAATTGACGATTTGCTAGAGTTTGATAATCAACTAACCGCTCCACTGCATGGCTTTGAAAACGCACACGATTACTATCGCCAAGCCAGCGCAATGCCTTACTTAAAACATATTGCGATTCCTACGTTAATAATTCATGCCAAGGACGATCCAATGTTGTCGATTAAGGCTGTGCCAAGTAGGCAAGATGTGAGTGAGCATGTTACCCTGAGCGTCTCTGAAAAAGGCGGCCACGTAGGGTTTATTAGCGGTAATAATCCGTTTAGGCCAGTATTTTGGCTTGAACAAGCCGTCCCTCATTATTTTGGCCAGCACGTCCCCACTAAAGCGAGCAGTAAGCAGTTATGATTATCCCTTTTGAACAACTTGATAAAGACACCCTCTATAACCTAATTGAAAGCTACGTGCTTCGTGAAGGCACCGATTACGGTGAGCAAGAAGTGAGTATTCAAAGTAAAGTAGCGCAGGTTAATCAGCAGCTTAGAAATGGTGAAGCGATGGTATTTTTTTCTGAGCTACATGAATCGGTCACTATTATTTCAAAAAATGAATTTAAAGCACAGCAAAGCGAGGAGCATGAAGCACAGTCGTTTGATTAACGCCTAACACTTGTAACTTTTGAGCTGAACGTACACAATGGCTTTTTACCCAAAGAGCCAAAACATGATAAAACTCAGCACTCTAGTGGTAGCCATATCACTAGCTTTAACACCACAAGCCTTTGCAGAGCAAGTAAAAAGCCCGTCAGACAAAGCAGTAAAACTAGCAAAAGACACTATTTTAATCGATACCCATATTGATGTACCTTATCGTATCCACGAAAAATGGGTTGATGTAACTAAAGCCACCGAAGGCGGCGACTTTGACTACCCTCGCGCAGTACAAGGGGGGTTAAACGCCCCTTTTATGTCGATTTATATTCCTGCTCACTTAGAATTTGAAGGCAAAGGTAAAAGCTACCAGCTAGCCAACCAAATGATTGATAGCATGGAAGCCATTGCACAGCGTGCCCCTGAAAAATTTGCTATTGCTAGCTCAACAGCGGATATAGAAGCGCAATTTGAGCAAGGTAAACTGTCAATTGCGATGGGCATGGAAAATGGCTCGCCAATTGAAGGAAAAATGGAAAACCTTCAGCACTTTTTTGACCGCGGTGTACGCTACATCACACTTGCGCACTCGCAAAGCAACCATATTTCTGACTCGTCATACGATATTCGCCGTAAATGGAAAGGTTTAAGCCCATTTGGTAAAAAGCTAATTACTGAAATGAACAACGTCGGTATGCTAATTGACGTATCACATATATCAGATGATGCGTTTTATCAGGTAATGGAGCTATCTAAAACGCCGGTTATTGCTTCACACTCTTCACTGCGCAAATACACGCCAGGCTTTGAGCGTAATATGAATGATGACATGTTATTAGCGCTTAAAAAGAATGGCGGGGTTATTCAAATTAACTTTGGCTCAAGCTTTGTAACCTCTAAAGCCGGTGCGTGGTACAAAGACCTTAAAAGTACTAAAGAGACCGTTAAAAAAGAAGGCACTAAGCCAAGTAAAGACTTTGATGCAGCGTACCGCGCTAAAAACCCATTCCCGTTTGCAAGCCTTGAGCAAGTACTTGATCATATTGATCACGTTGTAGAGCTTATTGGCATTGATTACGTGGGCATTGGCTCTGACTACGATGGGGTTGGCGATTCGTTACCGATTGGCTTAAAGGATGTATCTAGCTACCCTAACCTAGTACAAGGCTTAATGGACAGAGGCTACAGCGATTCAGACATTAAAAAGATTTTAAGCGAAAATACGCTAAGGGTTTGGAAGCAAGCCGAAGCATATGCGAAAAAGCACTAGCGTGTAAGCTGTAAGCTGTAAGCTGTAAGCTGTAAGCTGTATGATCTGACTCCATAAAAGTAGACACCTATTTAGGAGTCAGTTCTCATGAAAGTAAAAGCGTTTCGTAAACATACAG
>NZ_JALNTH010000125.1:0-437 GCF_023161935.1 Pseudoalteromonas sp. 2CM28B | reverse complement strand
TCTGTGTTAAAAAATTCTCATTTAGAACAACTAAATAGCGAATTTTTTGCCTAGCTATCAACCCGTTTTTCCTGCCTCAAAATAGACCGCTTAATTAAGCGAATTGGTATTAAAGAGTCTAGTTTATGATTTAGCTAACGACCTACACTACACCTTGATTAACTTGTAAAAAAGTCTGAAGTGATCAGTGACAGTCTATTGATGAGCCAAGAGTATGTATCAGCCCTTGCAACAAAACACGAGCTCTTAAGGTGTTGAACAAAAAGTTATTGCTAACAACAGGGGGTGGTAAATTAGTGTGCTTAGTGGGGTTTAGTAATAAAAATGTGATGATTTAATTGGATGTTATAGAAATAACGTAAAGTGGTGCCCGAGGCCGGACTTGAACCGGCACGACTTGTTAGTCGAGGGATTTTAAATCCCTTGTGTCTACCAAT
>NZ_JALNTH010000124.1:0-444 GCF_023161935.1 Pseudoalteromonas sp. 2CM28B | reverse complement strand
TTAGCGCAGTTTGGTAGCGCACTTGGTTTGGGTCCAAGGGGTCGCAGGTTCAAATCCTGCATCGCCGACCACTTTCTTAACCTTAAAGAAAGTAAACGAGTAATCACTCAACAATAACTTCTATTTACTTCCCACTAAAATATCGCTTTAACGAACCAGTTAGTCTGTTTTTTACGCAGTTGGTCTCGATCGTAGCTAAACTAGTCCAAATAATTGCCCCCTACACTCGACTATCATAATTATTAGGTTATAATGCCGCGTCTATTGTTTAACATAGTGCCCGAAGGGCAGAGCAGCAATGGGATCTCATGGTAGTGACGGATGCTTTTTAGTGAAAAATCGCTTTAAAATTTATCAAGACTCATGAAGATTACTTTGTTTGTAAGGAAGGCGAACAGTCGCCAAAATTGAATATTGAGGTAAATCATGCAAGTTTCTGTTGAG
>NZ_JALNTH010000123.1:0-454 GCF_023161935.1 Pseudoalteromonas sp. 2CM28B | reverse complement strand
AAGGATATTTCTGCAAGCTTGAATTGATTTTCCAAACGTATTCCTGCATGAAGCCCTTCCGCACGTTGATTTAATGCAAGTAAGTAGTCAGAAGTATTAATGTCACCAGCTTCCCAGCGCTTATTTAATAAGTTTTCGCTGCTATCTAATCTGCCTTTTGTCAGTTTTTGCCATTGCTCATAATATTTTTTACTGACAATAAGCGATTCATAATTAGCTTTTGCTTCAAATGACTGCTTTCGATAAACCGACCGAAAGTTAGCCTCTGCTGCAATTGCTTCTGAATAAGCGGCTTTAACAGTATCTGAATAGTTATTTCTGATATTTAAAGGCATTGAGAAAGTCACGCCAATCAAGTCTTCATCTCCACTTTTCCCTGCGTTAACTCCAATGGTTGGATTGGCTTTAGATTCCATAGTGGTTAGTTGAGCTTTAGATTGTTTTATCTTCCATT